>NZ_JAIZQO010000020.1:0-83557 GCF_020419725.1 Burkholderia sp. AU38729
CCGCCGCCGCGCAAGCGCCGCAGCCGGCTCAGCCGGCGGCGCAGGCCGACCACGCGCCGCAACCCGCCGCGCATCACGACGACAAGCGCGCGCGCCCGGCCGCCGCCGCGGCATCGGGCGCCGAAGGCAGCTCGATTCGCGTCGGCGTCGAGAAGGTCGACCAGCTGATCAACCTGGTCGGCGAGCTCGTGATCACGCAGGCGATGCTCGCGGAAACCGCGAGCGCGTTCGATCCGGCGCTGCACGACCGCCTGTTCAACGGGATGGCGCAGCTCGAGCGCAACGCGCGCGACCTGCAGGAAGCGGTGATGTCGATCCGCATGATGCCGATGGACTACGTGTTCAGCCGCTTCCCGCGTCTCGTGCGCGACCTCGCCGGCAAGCTCGGCAAGCAGGTCGAGCTCGTCACGTTCGGCCAGGCGACCGAGCTCGACAAGAGCCTGATCGAACGGATCATCGATCCGCTGACCCACCTCGTGCGCAACAGCCTCGACCACGGGATCGAGACGGTCGACAAGCGCGTGGCCGCCGGCAAGGACGCCGTTGGCCAGCTCGTGCTGTCGGCCGCGCATCACGGCGGCAACATCGTGATCGAGGTGAGCGACGACGGCGCGGGCCTGAACCGCGAGCGGATCCTCGCGAAGGCCGCGAAGCAGGGCATGCAGGTGTCCGACAACATCAGCGACGACGAAGTCTGGCAGCTGATCTTCGCGCCGGGCTTCTCGACCGCCGAGACGGTGACCGACGTGTCGGGCCGCGGCGTCGGGATGGACGTCGTGAAGCGCAACATCCAGTCGATGGGCGGCCACGTGGAAATCACGTCGGTGGCCGGCCGCGGCACGACCACGCGGATCGTGCTGCCGCTGACGCTCGCGATCCTCGACGGGATGTCGGTGAAGGTCGGCAACGAGATCTTCATCCTGCCGCTGAACTTCGTGATGGAGTCGCTGCAGCCGTCGAACGACGACATCTACACGGTCGGCAACGGCGAGCGCGTGGTGCGCGTGCGCGGCGAATACCTGCCGCTGGTCGCGCTGCACGAGGTGTTCTCGGTCGACGACGCGCGCACCGACCCGACGCAAGGAATCGTCACGATCATGGAAACCGAGGGGCGCCGCTTCGCGATGCTGATCGACGAGCTGGTCGGCCAGCAGCAGGTGGTCGTGAAGAACCTCGAAACCAATTACCGCAAGGTGCACGGCATCTCGGCGGCGACCATCCTCGGCGACGGCAGCGTCGCGCTGATCGTCGACGTCGCGGCGCTGAACCGCGAAACCCGTGCGATGCACGGCGCCCGTGCCGGCGCCGAGCTCGCGATGTTCTGATGTCACTCGCCATTCAACCGATTGGGGGCAAACGTGTCTGCTGAAGTCCAAATGATCAATCCGGCCGCGGCGAACGCGGCGACGAGCCGCCGCGACGCGGAACAAGGCGACGCGACGGGCCAGGAATTCCTCGTGTTCACGCTCGGCGACGAGGAATACGGGATCGACATCCTGAAGGTGCAGGAAATCCGCGGCTACGACAGCGTCACGCGCATCGCGAACGCGCCGGAGTTCATCAAGGGCGTGATCAACCTGCGCGGGATCATCGTGCCGATCGTCGACATGCGGATCAAGTTCCATCTCGGCCGCGTCGAGTACGACCACCAGACCGTCGTGATCATCCTGAACGTCGCGCATCGCGTGGTCGGGATGGTGGTCGACGGCGTGTCGGACGTGCTGACGCTGCAGACCGACCAGATCATGCCGGCGCCGGAATTCGGCGCGACGCTGACGACCGAGTACCTGACGGGCCTCGGCACGGTCGACGGCCGGATGCTGATCCTGATGGACATCGAGAAGCTGATGTCGAGCCGTGAAATGGCGCTGATCGAGACGCTCGGCGGGTAAGCGCGCTGCGCGCGCAGGAATTTCGGGAGAATCTGCAATGTTGCAAAACTGGTCGATCCGCACGACGCTCACGGCGGTCGGACTCATCCTCGTGGCGCTGGCCGCAGCCGTCGGCGGGCTCGGCCTGGTCGCGCTGAATCACGCGAGCCGCTCGCTCGACGCGATCGCGCACGTCGACCTGCCGGCGATCCACTCGCTCGACGATACGTCGTCGTACCTGCTGCGCGCGCGCGTGTCGCTCGACCGCTTCCGCTCGCTGACGGAAGCCGGCAACACGGCCGAAGCGGCCAAGGTGCTCGACCGCGCGCAGGAGCTGTACGCGAAGTCGAACCAGAACTGGCAGGCGTTCCAGGCGACGCCGAAGCTGGGCGTCGAGCAGGCGCTCGTCGACGAGCTGGCCACCCGCTACGCGACGATCGTGAAGGAAGGCGTCGAGCCCGAGTTCGCGGCCGCGCGCGCGGGCGACATGGCCGCGTACCACGCGGTCGCCGATACCAAGATCAGCCCGATGTTCGTCGCGTACGACCAGGCCGCGGCGGCCGTGGTCGCGTCGCTGCAGAAGCGCGCGGAAGATCGCCAGGCCACGACGCAATCGCAGATCTCGCTGATGATCGGGTTGATCGCGGCGGGCATCGCGATCGCGTTCGTCGTCGTGATCGCGATCCGCTTCGCGCTGCGCGGGCTGATCGTGCAGCCGCTGGAAGACGCGATCGCGCACTTCGAGCGCATCGCCGGCGGCGACCTCACGCAGCCGGTCAACGTGTTCAGCACCAACGAGATCGGCCGCCTGTTCGGCGGCATCAAGCGGATGCAGGACGCCGTCACGACGATGGTGCAGGCCGTGCATCGCGGTACCGAGTCGATCGACGTCGGCGCGCGCGAGATCTCGACCGGCAACACCGACCTGTCGCAGCGCACCGAGGAACAGGCCGCATCGCTGCAGGAAACCGCGTCGAGCATGGAGCAGCTGACGGGCACCGTGCGGCAGAACGCGGAAAACGCGCGACAGGCCAGCCAGCTCGCGGTGAACGCATCGGACATCGCGACGCAGGGCGGCGAGGTGGTCGGCCAGGTCGTGTCGACGATGCAGGACATCGCGGCAAGCTCGGGCAAGGTCGTCGACATCATCGGCACGATCGAAGGCATCGCGTTCCAGACCAACATCCTCGCGCTGAACGCGGCGGTCGAAGCCGCGCGTGCGGGCGAACAGGGCCGCGGCTTCGCGGTGGTCGCGGGCGAGGTGCGCTCGCTCGCGCAGCGCAGCGCGAGCGCCGCGAAGGAAATCAAGCAGCTGATCGGCGATTCGGCCGAGAAGGTCGAAAGCGGGTCCGCGCTCGTGTCGCGCGCCGGCACGACGATGGACGAGATCGTGCAGGCCGTGCGCCGCGTGACCGACATCATGGGCGAGATCAGCGCCGCGTCGGACGAGCAGTCGACCGGCATCGAGCAGGTCAATCGCGCGGTCGGCCAGATGGATTCGGTCACGCAGCAGAACGCCGCGCTCGTCGAGCAGGCGGCTGCCGCGGCGGCGTCGCTCGAGGAGCAGACGCGCCAGATGAAGGCGATCGTGTCGGGCTGGCGCGTGGCGGGCGGTATCGTGCTCGCGCCGTCGCGCGGTGTCGCGCGGCCGGTCGCCCATGAGCACGCGCCGGCGCTGACGTCGGAGCCGCGTTTCGATGCGACGCCGGTCGCCGCGCTGCCGGCGCCGCAGGCTGCCGCACAACCGGCACGGCGCGCCGCGCCGGCGCCGCGTGCCGCCGCATCGGGTGCTGCGGGTGCTGCGGGTGCGGGCCATGAAACGAAGCGTGCGGCCGATACGGGCGCGCACGCGCACAAGGATGCACCGGCTTCCCGCGGCACCGCTGCGGGTGGCTATGGGCCGCGTCTCGCAAAAACCGCCGCACCGGCCGACAAGCCGGCCGCGAAGCCCGCGCTCGTGCGCCCGGCGCTGAACGGCGAGAAGCCGGCGGCGGCCACGGCCGGCACGTCCGACGACGATTGGGAGACCTTCTAAACCATGCCGCACGCGCGCGCGCCGTTTCGACCCGATGCACCGGATGCCTCGCCTCGCGCGGGCGAGCCGGGGCGCGATTTCGCGTTCACCAGCGCGGATTTCGCACGCATTCGCGCGCTGATCCATCAACGCGCGGGGATCTCGCTGTCCGAGCACAAGCGCGACATGGCGTACAGCCGTCTCGCGCGCCGCTTGCGGGCACGCGGCCTCGACACGTTCCGCGACTACCTCGACCTGCTCGAGCAGGAAGACGATCCACTCGAGTGGGAAGCGTTCACCAATGCGCTGACGACGAACCTGACCGCGTTCTTCCGCGAGGCCCACCATTTCCCGATCCTGTCGGATTTCGTGAAAGGGCGGCCGGCGCCGGTCTCGGTCTGGTGCTCGGCGGCGTCGACCGGCGAAGAGCCTTACTCGATCGCGATCACGCTGATCGAGGCGCTCGGCGAATCGGCCGCGCGCGGCGCGTCGATCCTCGCGACCGACCTCGACACGCAGGTGCTTGCGAAGGCGGAGGCCGGCATCTATACGTACGACCAGGTCAAGCACCTCGCGCCGGAGCGGCTGAAGCGCTTCTTCCTGAAGGGCACCGGCGCGCAGGCCGGCCGCGTGAAGGTGCGTCCCGAGCTGCGCGCGATGATCCGCTTCGAGCAGCTGAACCTGACCGATGCGGATTACGGGATCGCGAAGCCGTTCGACGCGATCTTCTGCCGCAACGTGATGATCTATTTCGACAAGCCGACGCAGGGGCAGGTGCTGTCGCGCTTCGAGCCGCTCGTGAAGCCGGGCGGGCTGCTGTTCGCCGGCCATTCGGAGAACTTCACGTATGTCACGCAGGCGTTCCGGCTGCGCGGGCAGACGGTGTACGAACTGACCCGCGACGCCGCCCAGGGCGCGCGTCCGCGGGGCGCGCAGGCGAGCGCGATGCAGGCCCCCGCGCGCATGCATGCCGCGGGCGCCGCATCCGCTCTTGGAGAGCGCGGATGAGCGCCCTGCCGATCGCCACCAATCGCTACTTCGACAACCACTTCGGCCGTCCCGGCGTGAAGCTGCTGCCGAACGAGTTCTACACGACGTCCGAGGACATGGTGCTGATGACCGTGCTCGGCTCGTGCGTCGCCGCGTGCCTGCACGACCCGTATGCGGGCATCGGCGGGATGAACCACTTCATGCTGCCCGACGACGGCGCCGATCCGGGCGCGGCCGCGTCGGAATCGATGCGCTACGGCGCGTATGCGATGGAAGTGCTGATCAACGAGATGATCAAGGCCGGCGGGCGCCGCGAACGCTTCGAGGCGAAGGTGTTCGGGGGCGCCGCCGTGTTGGCCGGGATGACGACGATCAACATCGGCGACCGCAACGCGGATTTCGTGCGCCGCTACCTCGCGCTCGAACGCATCCGCATCACGGCGGAAGACCTGCAGGGCGTGCACCCGCGCAAGGTCGCGTTCATGGCGGCCACGGGGCGCGCGGCGGTGAAGAAGCTGCGGCTGCAGGTGCCGGGCGTCACCGAGCGCGAAGCCGCGCTCGCCCGCGAGGCCGATCGCGCCCGCACCGCACGGCCGCGTCCGCAAGTCGAGCTGTTCGCGGCGAAGCGTCCGGCGCCGCCGCAGCCGACGCGGCCGCGCATCGAGCTGTTCGGCGCGCGCAGCGCGGCGCCGGCCGCCGGCGTGCGGCCGGCGAACCTATCAAGAAAGCAGGAGGCATGACCGCAGTGCAGAAGATCAAAGTGTTGTGCGTCGACGATTCGGCGCTGATCCGCAGCCTGATGACCGAGATCATCAACAGCCAGCCCGACATGACGGTGTGCGCGACCGCGCCCGATCCGCTCGTCGCGCGCGAGCTCATCAAGCAGCACAACCCCGACGTGCTCACGCTCGACGTCGAAATGCCGCGCATGGACGGGCTCGACTTCCTCGAGAAGCTGATGCGCCTGCGGCCGATGCCGGTCGTGATGGTGTCGTCGCTGACCGAGCGCGGCTCGGAAATCACGCTGCGCGCACTCGAACTCGGCGCGGTCGATTTCGTCACGAAGCCGCGCGTCGGGATTCGCGACGGGATGCTCGACTACGCGGAGAAGCTCGCCGACAAGATCCGCGCGGCGTCGCGGGCGCGCGTGCGCCAGGCGCCGCAGCCGCAGGCCGCCGCGCGCGCGGCGGACAGCCACCCGGCCGCGCCGATGATCAACAACCCGCTCGTCAGTACCGAGAAGCTGATCATCATCGGCGCGTCGACGGGCGGCACCGAGGCGATCCGCGAAGTGCTGACGCCGCTGCCGCCCGATGCGCCGGCCGTGCTGATCGCGCAGCACATGCCGCCGGGTTTCACGAAGTCGTTCGCGCAACGGCTGAACGGCCTGTGCCGGATCGCGGTGAAGGAAGCCGAGCACGGCGAGCGCGTGCTGCCGGGGCACGCGTATATTGCGCCGGGCCACGCGCACCTGTTGCTTGCGAGAAGCGGGGCGAACTATATTGCGCAACTGTCGGACGAGCCGCCGGTGAACCGGCACCGCCCGTCGGTCGACGTGCTGTTCCGCTCGGCGGCGACGCACGCGGGCAAGAACGCGATCGGGGTGATCCTGACCGGGATGGGCCGCGACGGCGCGGCCGGCCTGCTGGAAATGAAACGCGCGGGCGCTCACACGTTCGCGCAGGATGAAGCAAGCTGCATCGTGTTCGGGATGCCGCGCGAGGCGATCGCGCTCGGCGGCGCGGACGAGATCGTGCCGCTCGCCGAGATGAGCCGTCGCGTGATGGCGCGCCTGGCGACGATGGGCGACCGCGTGCAGCGCGTTTGAATGGAATGTCACGGGGCGCGTGCCACGATACGCGTCCCGACGGAAACGAATCTGGAAAGGAACGACGATGGACAAGAGCATGAAAATCCTGGTGGTGGACGATTTCCCGACGATGCGCCGGATCGTCCGCAACCTGCTCAAGGAACTGGGCTATTCGAACGTCGACGAGGCCGAGGACGGCGCGGCCGGCCTCGCGCGGCTGCGCGGCGGCGGTTTCGACTTCGTGATCTCCGACTGGAACATGCCGAACCTCGACGGCCTCGCGATGCTGAAGGAAATCCGCGCGGACGCGACGCTCACGCACCTGCCGGTGCTGATGGTCACGGCCGAGTCGAAGAAGGAGAACATCATCGCGGCCGCGCAGGCCGGCGCGAGCGGCTACGTCGTGAAGCCGTTCACGGCCGCGACGCTCGACGAGAAGCTGAACAAGATCATCGACAAGATGGCGAAGACCGGGAGCTGACGTGAACGAGCCGATCCATGCCGCGCTGACCGGCGCCGGGTTCAGCGCCGACGGCCAGGCCGAAGGCGCCGATTTCGCGAGCGACCGCATCCTCGCGCGCATCGGCCATGTCACGCGCGCGCTGCGCGATTCGATGCGCGAGCTCGGGCTCGACAAGCATGTCGAGCGGGCGGCGGAAGCCGTGCCCGATGCGCGCGACCGGCTGCGCTACGTCGCGACGATGACCGAACAGGCCGCCGTGCGCGTGCTGAACGCGATCGAGGTCGCGAAGCCGATGCAGGAGCGCATCCAGAACGAGGCCGAGGCGCTCGACGCGCGCTGGGCGCAGTGGTACGCGGCACCGATCGAGCACGCGGAAGTGCGCGAGCTGATGGACGATACGCGCACGTTCCTGCGCACGCTGCCCGAGTCGGCTTCGGCCACCCGCGCGCAACTGCTCGAGATCATGCTCGCGCAGGATTTCCAGGACCTGACCGGGCAGGTGATCAAGAAGATCATGGACATGGTCTACCTGATCGAGCAGCAGCTCCTCACGGTGCTCGTCGAGAACATCGCGCCCGAGCGGCGCGAGCAGTTCGCCGCCACCGCGGCTGCGCTCGCGGCCGAGCAGGTCAGCCCGACCGGTAGCCCCGAGTCGCTGCTGAACGGCCCGCAGATCGCGCCGGAAGGCAAGACCGACGTGGTCCAGGACCAGGGGCAGGTGGACGACCTGCTCGCCAGCCTGGGCTTCTGACCTGCCGCAGGCATCGGCGCGCCGCGTATCGCAGTGGCGCCCGATGCCCGCGTCACACGTTCCCCGCACCGCTTTCCCACGCACGTCTCACCTGCGAGGCCCAGGGTCGTCCTGCGTCAAATTGACACTTCGACACACTCAGCAGGCATACTACGCGTCAGCAGCAACGTAGCGTCATTCGTACGATTTCATATGTTGGCAGGTGGCGCGGGCGCGATGGCCGCACCGCCGGCAACAAAGCCAGTCCCTTGGGGGGGAACGTGAAGCTGAAACGCTTGGGCTGGGCCGTCGCGCACGCGACGGCTGCAATGGGTGTGCTGTGGAGCGTCCACGCATACGCGGAACTGGGCGGCGCGCCGATGTCGCCGCCGGCGGACGATCGGGCCGCGACCGTGCGCGCCTTGCAGCGCGCGATGCGTTCGGCAGACGGCATGCAGACGAGCACGGCCGCCTATACCGTCCGCGAGATCACGCTCGGATCGGGCACCGTCATCCACGAATACACGTCGGCCGCCGGCAGCGTGTTCGGCCTCGCATGGCAAGGGCCGACGATGCCGGATCTCGCGTCGCTGCTCGGCAGCTATTTCCCGCAGTACACCGCAGGCGTCCAGGCGGCGCACCAGGCGCGCGGCTGGCGCGCGCCCGTGTCCGTCGACACCAGCGGCCTCGTGATCCGGACCGGCGGCCACATGGGCGCCTTCTCGGGCCAGGCGTGGCTGCCGGCGGCGCTGCCAGCCGGCCTGACCGGCACCGACATCCAGTGACAGCGGGAGAGCGATCTTGAGAATTCCTCGTACATTCAAGCGCTGGCTCGGCGTGCTGGGCCTCGCGGCGGCGACGGCCGTCCTCGTGACGGCTTGCGGCGGCGGAGACGGCGGCGGCAGCAGCTCGGGCAGCAACGGCAACGGCGGCAACAACGGTAACGGCGGCTCGGACGGCAATTCCGGGAACACGGCCGTCATCACCGTGAACGCCGGCGTCGCGAACGTGATCAACATCCCGACCATCAGCCTGAAGGTCTGCGCGCCGGGCACGTCGAACTGCCAGGTGGTCAACAACGTGCTCGTCGATACCGCGTCCTACGGGCTGCGGCTCGTCGGCAGCGCCGTGTCGGGCGTGCTCGGCAGCCTCCCGCAGGTGACGAGCGGCGGCGCGCCGGTCGCCGAGTGCGGCAAGTTCGTGTCGAGCTATACGTGGGGGTCGGTGCGCACGGTCGACCTGTCGATCGGCTCCGAGCAGGCGAGTTCGCTGCCCGTGCAGATCATCGGCGACCTCGGCACGACCAACGTGCCGAGCTCGTGCACGAACGGCGGCGCGTCGGCCAACTCGGCGAGCGCGCTCGGCGCGAACGGGATCCTCGGCATCGGGCCGGCGCCGGTCGACTGCGGCACGACCTGCGCGACGTCGACGTCGACGAACAACAACTATTACGCGTGCCCGAACGGCAACAACGCGAACTGCACGGTCGCACTCGTGCCGGTGGCGCAGCAGGTGGCCAACCCGGTGCATCGCTTCGCCGACAGCAGCGGGGTGAGCGTGAGCATGCCGCAAATTTCGGACAGCGGGCAGGCCAGCGCAACCGGGACGCTGACGTTCGGCCTGCCCGACCTGACCGGGAAGACGGTGATGACGTCGACCACGACGGGCGACGTCAGCGCGACGTTCCAGGGCCGCAACGTGACCGCGTTCTTCGATACGGGTTCGAATGCGTACTTCTTCAACGATACGTCGGGCAAGTTGCCGGCCTGCTCGAAGAACACGCAGTTCTACTGCCCGTCGACGACGATCAGCAATTCGGCGACGCTGACCGGCCAGAACGGCGTGAGCGGCACGGTGACGATGCCCGTCGTGAACGCGGATTCGCTGTTCTCGAACCCGTCGACGTTCGCGTTCGACGACATCGCCGGCCCGTTCGGTTCGTCCAGCTGGCTCGATATCGGCATGCCGCACTTCTACAACCGGACGATCTACTTCGGGATGGACAAGACCGCGAGCGGCGGCGCGGCGCCTTTCGTCGCGTTCTGACGCGGCACGGCGACACGCAGGACCCAGGGGGCGAGCGATCGCCCCCTTTTTTTATTCGACGGCCGTGCGCGGCACGACGGGTCCGACCGGTGCGCCGCCGCGCGCGGGCACAGCGCCTACGATGTAATACCGGCACCCATGCCGGCACGACATCGAGGAGGCAGCGCCATGAACCCGCGCATACAACGCATCACGCCGTTCCTGTGGTTCGACCGCGAAGCAGAGGCGGCCGCCGGTTTCTACGTATCGGTGTTCGACAACGCGCGCATCGTGCACGTCGCGCGCTACGGCAAGGCCGGCGCGCATGCGTCCGGCAGCGCGGAGGGCGCGGTGATGACCGTCGCGTTCGAGCTCGACGGGCAAGCCTTCGTCGCGCTGAACGGCGGCCCCGTGTTCCAGATCACGCCGGCCGTGTCGTTCGTCGTCAACTGCCGGGACCAGGACGAAATCGACCGCTACTGGGCGCGCCTGTCGGAAGGCGGCGACGAGCGTGCGCAGCAGTGCGGCTGGCTGCGCGACCGCTTCGGCGTGTCGTGGCAGGTCGTGCCGGCGCAGATGAGCGAGCTGATGACGGGCGATCCGGCGCGCGCGGAGCGCGTGATGGCGCAGGTGATGACGATGAAGAAGCTCGACCTCGACGCGCTGCAGCGGGCGGCGGCGGGCTAGGCGGCGGGAACCCGTTGCAGGCGTGAACCGGCGAACCGGCGCTAGGCCGGCGGCCGGCCGTCGCGCATCAGGCGCGTGTGATCGAGGAAGCGGTGGCCGGGCCCGTACGCGGTGCTTTCGATCCGGACGGCGTCGGCCGGCGCGACCGGGCGCCCGGCGGCATCGACCGGCACCGATTCGATCTCGACGACCGGCACGCACCAGGCCGCGCGGGCGCGTTCCGCCGGCTCGCCGCGCGTGTCGACGCAGCGGAAGGTGAAGCTCGCGGGAAAATCCTGCGCGTGCAGGGTTTGCGTCGATCCGTTCCACGCGTGGCGCAGGGCGATCGTGCCGGGATGCGGCGCGTCAGGCGCCTGCGCGCCGGGCGGGCGGGCCGGCGTGCCCGCGCAGCCGGCGGCCAGCGCGCAGGCAAGCGACAGCAACGGAACGAGCGGATGACGGAGCATGGTGCGGTTCGACCGGAATCGGCGAATCATGGCGAAGCGTAGCGCGCTTTGCACGCCCGCGTAATGCCGGCCGGTTAATCGAATGCGGCACACTCGTTGCCGATTATCGATCGCATTCGATTTCATTCGGACGTAATCAAATGCTGGATTATCCGGGGCTGTCGTTTCTGTCAGGTCTTCAAGATTATTAAAATGACGCGGCATGCAAGCCGATGGCGCCGGATTCCGCTATTGCAGCCATTCCCGCACCGCACGGGCCGGCGAGACGGCCGGTGCGCGCACTACCCGGCATGTGAAAAGAGATGGAGTCCGTCGACATTCAAACATATAATGCCGGCGTTGTTTCCGGGGTCGTCTATATAAAACAGGAGGGTAATAAAATGAATTTTTCCGAAGCCGTTCGTGCCGTACTCAATAAATACGCGACATTCGAAGGCCGTGCGCGTCGTGCCGAATACTGGTATTTCGTGCTGCTGACCACGGTGCTGTCGATCGCCGCGCAGATCATCGGCGTGGCCGGCCGCGACGGCGGCCTGATCACGCTGCTGCTGCTCGGCGTGCTCGCCCTGGTTTCGCTGGCGCTGATCATTCCGGGCATCGCGGTCAGCGTTCGCCGCCTGCACGATACGGGCCGCTCGGGCTGGTTCCTGCTGCTCGGCCTGATTCCGGTCGTCGGCGGCATCCTGCTGCTGGTATGGACGTGCTCGCGCGGCACCGAAGGTCCGAACCGCTTCGGCGCGGACCCGATCGTGGCGGCCTGACCGACGCCTGCCCCGACGCGCGACGCCGCCGCGTCGGGGCCCGATTTCGCGTCGCCCCCGCTGCACCGCTTTACTGCTTCACCGTTTCCGCGTTTTTCCCCGCTTCACGCCGTCGCCGCTCCGCCCGGAGCCGACACCCGCCATCGCCCCCGCCGGCACGTTTTTCCGCCGCGCCGCACCCCGTTCCGTCCCCCGTCCGGCCCCGTTCGCACCGGCTCGCCCGATTCCCCGAAATACCCCCCTTTCCCGGCTTTGCTCGACCGATCGGCGTTTGACGCCTCCATGAATAATCGGTGTCACTGGAAAGCGGCATTCCGCCGTACCCGACTGGAGGCCCCGTGGCAGACGAGAGCGATCTCGACAAGACCGAAGCCGCCACTCCCAGGCGCCGCGAGAAGGCGCGTGAGGAGGGGCAGGTCGCGCGTTCGCGCGAGCTGGCTTCGTTCGCGCTGCTCGCGGCCGGGTTCTACGGCGCGTGGCTGCTCGCGGGCCCGTCGGGCGGGCATCTGCAGGCGATGCTGCGCGGCGCGTTCACGTTCGATCGCGCGACCGCGTTCGACACGAGCCGGATGCTGTCGGCGGCCGGCAGCGCGAGCCTCGAGGGCTTCGCCGCGCTGCTGCCGATCCTCGCGCTGACCGGCGTCGCCGCGCTGCTCGCGCCGATGGCGCTCGGCGGCTGGCTGATCTCGTCGAAGACGTTCGAGCTGAAGTTCGACCGCCTGAACCCGATCTCGGGCCTCGGCCGGATCTTCTCGATCCAGGGGCCGATCCAGCTCGGGATGTCGTTCGCGAAGACGCTGGTCGTCGGCGGCATCGGCGGCATCGCGATCTGGCGCAGCAAGGACGAGCTGCTCGCCCTCGCGACGCAGCCGCTGCGCGTGGCGTTGCCCGATGCGCTGCACCTGATCGCCGTGTGCTGCGGCACGACGGTTGCCGGGATGCTGGTGGTCGCCGCACTCGATGTGCCTTACCAAATCTGGCAGTACAACAAGAAGTTGCGCATGACGAAGGAAGAAGTGAAGCGCGAGCATCGCGAGAACGAAGGCGATCCGCACGTGAAGGGGCGGATCCGCCAGCAGCAGCGTGCGATCGCGCGCCGCCGGATGATGGCGGCCGTGCCGAAGGCCGACGTGGTCGTGACGAACCCGACGCACTTCGCCGTCGCGCTGCAATACACGGACGGCGAGATGCGCGCGCCGAAGGTCGTCGCGAAGGGCGTGAACCTCGTCGCCGCGCGCATCCGCGAACTCGCGGCCGAACACAACGTGCCGCTGCTCGAAGCGCCGCCGCTCGCGCGTGCGCTGTATCACAACGTCGAACTCGAACGCGAGATTCCCGGCTCGCTGTACTCGGCCGTCGCCGAAGTGCTCGCGTGGGTCTACCAGCTCAAGCGCTTCCGTTCGGAAGGCGGCGCGTTCCCGGCGATGCCGGTCGATCTGGAGGTGCCGGCCGACCTCGACAAGGGCGCGTCGGTGTCCGCCGAAGACGAGCGCGAAGAACAGGAAGACACGCTCGGTAACGGAGGCACTGCATGATTAGCCCCCACGCTCACTTTCGTTCGCTGCCCCCCGAGGGGGGGGCTGCCTCCCTTGGGGCGGCCCGGCGGGAGGCAGCATGAGCACCCCGACCGGCCTGTTCGCGAAGCGCCCGAACCCGTTCGCGGGCACGAACCTGCGCGCGCTCGCGGGCCCGATCCTCATCTGCATGATTTTGGGGATGATGATCCTGCCGCTGCCGCCGATGCTGCTGGATCTGCTGTTCACGTTCAACATCGCGCTGTCCGTGATGGTGCTGCTCGTCAGCATGTACACGATGAAGCCGCTCGACTTCGCGGCGTTCCCGAGCGTGCTGCTGTTCTCCACGCTTCTGCGCCTGTCGCTGAACGTCGCGTCGACGCGCGTCGTGCTGCTCGAAGGCCACACGGGCCCGGACGCGGCCGGCCAGGTGATCGAGGCGTTCGGCCACTTCCTGGTCGGCGGCAACTTCGCGGTCGGCATCGTCGTGTTCGTGATCCTGATGATCATCAACTTCATGGTGATCACGAAGGGCGCGGGGCGGATCGCCGAAGTGTCCGCGCGCTTCACGCTCGACGCGATGCCCGGCAAGCAGATGGCGATCGATGCCGACCTGAACGCGGGCCTCATCAACGAAGAGCAGGCGCGCAAGCGCCGCCTGGCCGTGTCGCAGGAAGCCGAGTTCTACGGGTCGATGGACGGCGCGTCGAAGTTCGTGCGCGGCGACGCGATCGCCGGCCTGATCATCATGGCGATCAACGTGATCGGCGGGCTGATCGTCGGGATGGTCCAGCACGACATGACGTTCGCGGCCGCCGGCACGAACTACACGCTGCTGACGATCGGCGACGGCCTCGTCGCGCAGATCCCGTCGCTCGTGATCTCGACCGCGGCCGGCGTGATCGTGTCGCGCGTCGCGACCGACGAGGACATCGGCACGCAGATCACCGGCCAGTTGTTCACGAACCCGCGCGTGCTGAACATCACCGGTGCGATCATCGTGCTGATGGGGCTGATCCCCGGCATGCCGCACTTCGCGTTCCTCGCACTCGGCGGCGGCGCGATCTGGCTGGCCCGCACGCTGACCAAGCGCGCGGCGGCCCGCAAGGCGGCCGGCGACCTGACCGACATCGCGCCGCCCGCGGTGCTGCCGTCGGACAGCCACGAGGCGACCTGGGACGACGTGCAGCTGATCGACCCGCTCGGGCTGGAAGTCGGTTACCGGCTGATCCCGCTCGTCGACAAGAACAGCGACGGCGAACTGCTCAAGCGCATCAAGAGCATCCGCAAGAAATTCGCGCAGGAAATCGGCTTCCTGCCGCCGGTGATCCATATCCGCGACAACCTCGAGCTGCGGCCGAACGCGTACCGGATCGCGCTGAAGGGCGTCGAGATCGGGGTCGGCGAAGTGTTCCCGGGCCAGTGGCTCGCGATCAACCCCGGCCAGGTGACGGCCGCGCTGCCGGGCGCCGTCACGCAGGATCCCGCGTTCGGGCTGCCGGCCGTGTGGATCGACGTCGCGATGCGCGAACAGGCGCAGGTGTACGGCTACACGGTGGTCGACGCGAGCACGGTCGTCGCGACGCACCTGAACCATCTGGTCGTCCAGCACGCGGCCGAGCTGCTCGGCCGCCAGGAAGTGCAGTCGCTCATCGAGCGCACCGGCAAGGATGCGCCGTCGCTCGTCGAGGACCTCGTGCCGAAGACGATCTCGCTGACGACGCTGCAGAAGGTGCTGCAGAACCTGCTCGAGGAGGGCGTGCCGATCCGCGACATGCGCACGATTCTCGAAGCCGTGTCCGAACACGCGGGCCGCGGCGATGCGTTCGAGATCACGGCCGCGGTGCGGCTGTCGCTCGGCCGCGCGATCACGCAGCAGTGGTATCCGGGCGCCGGCGAGATGCAGGTGATGGGCCTCGACTCGAATCTGGAGCGCGTGCTGTCGCAGGCGCTCGCCACCGGCGCGAACCCGGGCCTCGAACCCGGCCTCGCGCACAACCTTCTGACCGGCACGCAACAGGCGATGCTGCGTCAACAGAATCTCGGGCTGCCGCCCGTGCTGCTGGTGCAGCACGCGCTGCGCGCGATGCTCGCGCGTTTCCTGCGCCGCAGCCTGCCGCAATTGAAAGTGCTGTCGTATGCCGAAGTGCCGGACACACGCACGATCAAAGTCGTTAACGTCATCGGGGGTTCCGCTTGAACATTCGCAAATTCACCGGCGCAACGAGCCGCGACGCACTTCGTCTCGTGCGCGAGGCGCTCGGCGCCGACGCGGTCGTGCTGTCGAACCGCACGCTCGATGACGGCAGCGTGGAAATCGTCGCCCTGGCAGATTCGGACCTGGCCGCCGTGGCGCCGCCGGCCGCGGCACGCCCGCGCATCGCCGCGTCGCGCCCGCCGGAATCGGTGCCGGCCGCCGCCGTGCCGGGCATCGTGTCGCGCCCGGGCGCGCCGCTGGCCCGCCCGACGGTCAATCCGTATGCGGCAGGCGAAGGCGGGCTGCCGGACGTGTTCTCGTCGGTGTTCGGTGCAAGCGCCGACGCGGACGAGGCGACGCCGCAACCTTCGGCGCTCGATGACGAAGCGCCTGCCGCGGCAGCGCCGTCTTCCGCCGCCCCCGCGCCGACCGGCGCCGCTCCGGCCGCCGCCTCCGAACCCGCGCCGTGGCTCGTCGAGCACGCGAAGCGCCTGACGCAGCAGCGCGACGCGCTGATGGCGCGTGCGCAGGCGGCGCCCGCCGCGCCGCCAGCGAGCGCGCCTGCGCCGCAGGCCGCCGCGAGCGCGACGCCGCCCAACTGGGCGCGCGACATCGTGCGCGACGCCGAACGCCGGATGCCGGCCGCCGCCACCCGCGCGCCCGACGCGAACACGAGCGCGGCGCATGCCGCGAAGGCGGCCGAGCGCACGCGCCTGTCCGCCGACGCAGCCGCCGCGGTGGCCGACGCCGTGAAGTCGCGCATCGAGCGGATCGTCAACGATACGGTGATGCAGGAGCTCGGCGAACTGCGCGGGATGATGGCAGAGCAGTTCGACAGCCTGATGTGGCACGACCGCCAGCGTCGCAGCGCCGTGCATGGCGCGCTGACGAAGCACCTGTTCGCGGCCGGCTTCTCCGCGCAGCTCGTGCGGATGCTGGTCGACAACATGCCGGCCGGCGACGGCGCGCAGACCTTCGAACAGGCCGCCGAATGGGCGCAGTCGGTGCTCGCGTCGAACCTGCCGGTGCTCGACAGCGAAGATGCGCTGATGGAGCGCGGCGGCGTGTTCGCGCTGATGGGGCCGACGGGCGTCGGCAAGACGACCACCACCGCGAAGCTGGCCGCGCGTTGCGTGATGCGCTTCGGCGCGAGCAAGGTCGCGCTGCTGACCACCGACAGCTACCGGATCGGCGGCCACGAGCAGCTGCGCATCTTCGGCAAGATCCTCGGCGTGCCCGTGCACGCGGTGAAGGATGCGGGCGACCTCGCGCTCGCGCTGTCCGAGCTGCGCAACAAGCACATCGTGCTGATCGACACGATCGGCATGAGCCAGCGCGACCGCGCGGTGTCCGACCAGATCGCGATGCTGCACGGGGCGAACGCGCCGGTGCAGCGCCTGCTGCTGCTCAACGCGACCAGCCACGGCGACACGCTCAACGAAGTCGTGCAGGCGTACCGCAGCGCGGGCGAGCATCCGGACCTGGCCGGCTGCATCCTCACGAAGCTCGACGAGGCGACCCACCTCGGCGGCGTGCTCGACACGGTGATCCGCTACAAGCTGCCGATCCATTACGTGTCGACCGGCCAGAAGGTGCCGGAGAACCTGTACGTCGCGTCGACCAAATTCCTGCTGAAGAGCGCGTTCTGTGTACCGCGTGACGGCTCGCCCTTCGTGCCGCAAGACGAGGACATGCCGACGCTGCTTTCCGCACTGACCGCACGTTCCACCGCCGAGCTTCACGAGGTGCGATTTGGATAAACGAATCATCGACCAGGCCGAAGGGCTGCGGCGCCTGCTGGCCGGGCGCGCGTCACGCATCGTCGCGGTGGCGGGCGGGCCGGCGGGGGTCGGCTGCACGTCCACCGTCGTGAACCTGGCGGCGGCGCTCGCGTCGCTCGGCAAGGATGTGCTCGTCGTCGACGAGCGTGCCGACGTGCATTCGGCCAGCGCGACGCTGGCGGGCGCGTGGCTGCGCGACGGCGAGCGCACGCGGGTCGCGGCCGGCTTCGGCCTGTGCGCCGCGGCGCGGCTCGCGCGCACCGGCTACACCGACGCGCAGCTGAGCGATTTCATCGACGGCCCGGCCGACATCGTCCTCGTCGACGCGCAGCTCGGCGCCGACGGCTCGTTCTCGGCGCTCGCCCGCGAAGCGCACGACGTGCTGGTCGTTACGCGGGTCGCCGCGCAGGCGATCACCGAGGCGTATGCGTACATGAAGCGGCTGCATTTCGCGCATGCGTTCGCGCAGTTCCGCGTGCTGACCAATCACGTCGGCAGCCACGCGGACGCGAAGACGGCGTTCGACAACCTCGCGGGCGTCGCGAGCCGCTACCTGACGGTGTCGATCGCCGACGCGGGCTGCGTGAGCGCCGATCCGCTCGTCGAGCATGCGCGCGAGCTGACGCGTGCCGCGGTCGACGCGTTCCCGTCGTCGGCCGCCGCGCGTGACTACCGGCAGATTGCCGCCGACCTGCTGTACTGGCCGATGCGTCCGCGTTCGGGTGCGGGCCGCGCCGTGCACGCGGGCGGCAAGCCGTCGTATGAGGCGGGCGCGGCACACGCCGCGTGAGCGCCACCGGAAGGAGAGAGCCATGATGTACAACGCTCAAGGAAAGATGTCCCAGGCCGACGTGCTCGCGCAATATGCGCCGCTCGTGCGACGCCTCGGGCTGCAGCTCGTCGCGAAGATGCCGGCGAGCGTCGACCTCGACGACCTGATCCAGGCCGGCATGATCGGCCTGATGGACGCGGCCGGCCGCTACAAGGAAGACCAGGGCGCGCAGTTCGAGACCTACGCGACGCAGCGTATCCGCGGTGCGATGCTCGACGAGCTGCGCAGCAACGACTGGCTGCCGCGCAGCCTGCGCAAGACGTCGCGCGAGGTCGAGCACGCGGTGCACCAGGTCGAGCAGCATCTCGGCCGCTCGGCGAGCGAGACCGAGATCGCGCAGCACCTGAACATGCCGCTCGACGAATACCAGGGGATGCTGCAGGACCTGCACGGCAGCCAGCTGATCTACTACGAGGATTTCGACCGCGCGGCCGACGACGAGCCGTTCCTCGACCGCTACCGCGTCGATCACGCCGATCCGCTGTCGGCGCTGCTCGACGAGCACCTGCGCGAAGCGCTCGTCGAGGCGATCGAGCGGCTGCCGGAGCGCGAGAAGCTGCTGATGTCGCTGTACTACGAACGGGGTCTGAATCTGCGCGAGATCGGCGCGGTGCTCGAAGTGAGCGAATCGCGCGTGTGCCAGCTGCACAGCCAGGCCGTCGCGCGCCTGCGTGCCCGGCTGCGCGAACAGGCGTGGGTCGGCGCGGAGTCCTGACCCTTTACTGACGGCCGCGCGCGCCGACGCCGCGCGCATGTGCCGGGTGCGCATCGTGTGTGCGCATGCTTGCGCATTCTGCGCGCCGATTTGCTACAATCCTCTCCGCTTTCCGAGGAGCGTTGCGACGGACCACCCTGCGTCCGCCAGGCTCGGAAGGCTTCACCAAGCAGCCGTGCGGCACAACCGCGTCGGCCCCGCTTCCTGAACGGCGCTCACGTCACCAATCTAGAAACTTTTTAGAAAGGAGGGCGTGATGAACGCCATTATCGATTCCAAAGCTTCCAACGATTACGTCGTCGCCGACATGGCGCTGGCCGGCTGGGGCCGCAAGGAACTGAACATCGCCGAGACCGAAATGCCGGGCCTCGTGCAGATCCGTGACGAATACAAGGCGCAGCAGCCGCTGAAGGGCGCGCGCATCGCCGGTTCGCTGCACATGACGATCCAGACGGGCGTGCTGATCGAGACGCTGAAGGCGCTCGGCGCGGACGTCCGCTGGGCCTCGTGCAACATTTTCTCGACGCAGGACCACGCCGCGGCCGCGATCGTCGAAGCCGGCACGCCGGTGTTCGCGTTCAAGGGCGAATCGCTCGACGAATACTGGGAGTTCTCGCACCGCATCTTCGAATGGCCGAACGGCGAATTCGCGAACATGATCCTGGACGACGGCGGCGACGCAACGCTGCTGCTGATCCTCGGCGCAAAGGCCGAGAAGGACCGTTCGGTGATCGCGAAGCCGACCAACGAGGAAGAAGTCGCGCTGTACAAGTCGATCGCGCAGCACCTCGACGCGGACCCGACCTGGTACTCGACGCGCCTCGCGCACATCAAGGGCGTGACCGAAGAAACCACGACCGGCGTGCACCGCCTGTACCAGATGGAAAAGGACGGCCGCCTGCCGTTCCCGGCGTTCAACGTGAACGATTCGGTCACGAAGTCGAAGTTCGACAACCTGTACGGCTGCCGTGAATCGCTGGTCGACGGCATCAAGCGCGCGACCGACGTGATGATCGCGGGCAAGGTCGCGGTCGTCGCGGGCTACGGCGACGTGGGCAAGGGCTGCGCGCAATCGCTGCGCGGCCTGGGCGCGACCGTGTGGGTCACCGAAATCGACCCGATCTGCGCACTGCAGGCGGCGATGGAAGGCTACCGCGTCGTGACGATGGAATACGCGGCCGACAAGGCCGACATCTTCGTGACGGCCACCGGCAACTACCACGTGATCAACCACGATCACATGAAGGCGATGCGCCACAACGCGATCGTCTGCAACATCGGCCACTTCGACTCGGAAATCGACGTCGCGTCGACCCGCCAGTACCAGTGGGAAAACATCAAGCCGCAGGTCGACCACATCATCTTCCCGGACGGCAAGCGCGTGATCCTGCTGGCGGAAGGCCGCCTCGTGAACCTCGGCTGCGCGACCGGCCACCCGTCGTTCGTGATGTCGAACTCGTTCGCGAACCAGACGCTCGCGCAGATCGAGCTGTTCGTGCGCGGCAACGAGTACGAGAACAAGGTGTACGTGCTGCCGAAGCACCTCGATGAAAAGGTTGCGCGCCTGCACCTGGCGCGCATCGGCGCGAACCTGTCCGTGCTGTCGGACGAGCAGGCTTCGTACATCGGCGTGCAGAAGGACGGCCCGTTCAAGCCGAACCACTACCGCTACTGATCCGATGCGCCGCTGCCGCGGTGCCGGGCGCGCGTCACCCGCGCGCACCCGGTACGGCGGCACGGCGCGGGATCGCCGGCTGCCGCGGCGCGCCTTCGGGCACCCGCGGCAGCCGGCGGCGGCCACTGATCGTACCGATCGACAACCGAACCGGAGCACTCCATGAGCGTCATCCTCACCTGGGTCATCAACGCGCTCGCGCTGCTGATCATCACCTACCTCGTGCCGTCGATCCACATCAAGAGCTTCGGCACGGCGCTGATCATCGCGGTCGTGCTCGGCCTGATCAACACGGTGATCCGTCCGGTGCTGATCCTGCTGACGCTGCCCGTCACGATCGTCACGCTCGGGGTGTTCATCCTCGTCGTGAACGCGTTGTGCTTCTGGTTCGCGTCGTCGCTGCTGAAGGGCTTCGAGGTGTCGGGCTTCTGGTCCGCATTCTTCGGTTCGATCCTGTACAGCATCGTGTCGTGGCTGCTGTCCGCCCTGATCTTCGGTCAGCGCGACATCGGCTGACGCATGGGCCCGCTCCATCAGAATCATGAAAACGATCGAACTCTCGTTTGAATTCTTCCCGCCGAAAACGGCGGAAGGCGTCGAGAAGCTGCGCGCCACGCGTGCGCAACTGCTGCCGCTGCAGCCGAAATTCGTGTCCTGCACGTTCGGCGCCGGCGGCTCGACGCAGCAGGGCACGCTCGATACGGTGCTCGACATGCAGAAGGACGGCCTCGAGGCCGCGCCGCACCTGTCGTGCATCGGCTCGTCGCGCGACAGCCTGCGCGCGATCCTCGACCAGTACCGCTCGTACGGCATCCGCCACATCGTCGCGCTGCGTGGCGACCTGCCGTCGGGGATGGGCGAAGTCGGCGAGCTGCGCTATGCGTCGGAGCTCGTCAGCTTCATCCGTGCCGAGCACGGCGACTGGTTCCACATCGAGGTGGCCGGCTATCCGGAGTACCACCCGCAGGCGCGCTCGCCGAAGGCCGATCTCGAGAATTTCGCGCGCAAGGTGAAAGCCGGCGCGAATTCCGCGATCACGCAGTACTTCTTCAACGCCGACGCGTATTTCCGCTTCGTCGACGATGCGCGCAAGCTGGGCGTGGAGGTGCCGATCGTGCCGGGCATCATGCCGATCACGAACTTCTCGCAGCTGATGCGCTTCTCCGAGATGTGCGGCGCGGAAGTGCCGCGCTGGGTCGCGCGCCGGCTCGAGAGCTTCGGCGACGATCGCGAGTCGATCCGCGCGTTCGGCGCGGACGTCGTCACGAGCCTGTGCCAGCGTCTGGTCGACGCGGGCGTGCCGGGGCTGCATTTTTATACGCTGAACACGGCGGCCGCCACGCGGACGATCTGTGAACGGCTCGTCATGTAAGCGTGCTCACGCGATTGCATGCGTCAAAGCCCCGCCGGTTGTGCCGGCGGGGCTTTTTTTCGTGGCTTGCGGCGCGCGGCCGCGTGCGTCAGCGCTGCGCCTGCATCAGCGGCGGGCGCCGCTCGAACCACGGCCGCGCCTGTTCGAGCTGCCGGGCGAGCCGGAGCAGCAGCGCGTCGTCGGCGTGACGCGCGGCGAACTGCACGCCGATCGGCAGCCCGCGCGCGTTCCAGTAGAGCGGCACCGACATCGCCGGCTGGCCGGTCAGGTTGAACAGTTCGGTGCAGCCGGCCCACGTGAACGCCTTTTCCGACGACTTCGCGAGCATCTCCTTCAGCAGCGGCTTCACCGGCAGCGCGGCGAGCACCTTCATCTGCGCCGCTTCGAACGGCGTCGGCTGCAATTCGCCGATCTTCACCGGCGGGCCCGCGAGCGACGCGCACAGGATCGCGTCGTAGCGCGACACGAGGCCGGCCACCTGCACGGTGAGCTGGCGCTGCCATTCGAGCACGTCCGGCAGGCGCGTGCGCGCGAGGCGCCGGCCGACCACGGCCATCGCCCACGTCGCGGCCTCGAATTCGCCGCGCTTCGGCGAGCGGCCGGTCAGCGCACGCGCGCCGAGCACCATCTCCTCGGCGATCGTCGCCCATAGCGTGAGGAAGGTTTCGGCCGCGCGCGCGTAGTTGACCTGCAGCGTCGCCGGCTCGACATGGTGGCCGAGCGATTCGAGCAGTGCGGCCGCGTCGTCGAGCGCCGCGCGCGTGTCGTCGGCCAGTGCCGGCGCGAGCATCGGGTCGAGCACGAGGCCGATCCGCAGCGGGCCGGGCGGCGTGTCGAGCTCGCCGAGGAACGTGCCGGGCGCGCCCGGTGGCAAGGTCTGGCCGGTCGTCACGTCGAGCAGCAGCGCGCTGTCGCGCACGCTGCGCGTGACCGCATGCTGGACGACCAGCTCGCCGTTCGACGGCAGGTCGACGAGTACCGGGTTGCGGCTCGGCTTCAGGCCGAACAGCCCGCAGCACGACGCCGGGATGCGGATCGAGCCGCCGCCGTCGGACGCATGCGCGAGCGGCACGATGCCGGCCGCGACGGCCGCCGCCGCACCGCCGCTCGAGCCGCCAGGCGTGTGATCGAGATTCCACGGGTTGCGGCACGCGCCGAACAGCTCGGGTTCGGTGTACGGCATCTGGCCGATCTCCGACGTGTTGGTCTTGCCGAACACGTTGAGACCGGCCGCGCGGCTGCGCGCGATCACCGGCGAATCGTCGGCGGGCACGAAATACCGGTAGTGCCGGCTGCCCATCGACAGCGGCAGCCCGGCGACCGCCGCGCCGAGATCCTTCACGAGATAGGGAACGCCGGCGAACGGCGCGTCGGCGCCGCCGTCGGGTGGGGCGGCCGCGCGCTGGCGTGCGGCTTCGTAGTCCTGCAGCACGATCGCGTTGATCGCGCCGTTGACCGCTTCGGCCTGGCCGATCGCGGCGTCGAGCAGTTCGCGCGGGCTCGCCTTGCGTTCGCGTACCAGTGTGGCGAGGCCGATCGCGTCATGCGCGAGATAGTCCGAGTGCATCGCTGTCATCCCCGTGGTGGCTCGTGGCGATGCCAGCAGCATAACGCGGGCCCGGTGCGCGGGGCCCGCGGCCGGCCGCTTTTAGAGGTGCTCGGCGAGGAACGTCAGCGTGCGGCCGTGCGCGAGCGCCGACGCGCGCTGGTTGTACGACGCGCGATCCGTGCAGTTGAAGCCGTGCTCGGCGCCCGGATAGTCGTGGAACGACGCGTGGCCGTGGCCGGCGAAGGCGGCCTTCACCTGGTCGACGGCCTCGGGCGGGATCGCGTGGTCGTGTCCCGCGTAGTGGAACAGGATCGGCTGCTTGATCTGGCCGGCCAGATCGAGCGCGTTCTGGATGCCGCCGCCGTAGTAGGCCACGGCCGCGTCGATCTTGCCGGTCGCGGCCGCGCGGTACGCGAGCTGGCCGCCGAAGCAGTAGCCGATCGCGGCGATCTTGCCGGCCACTTCCGGGCGCGCGTGCAACGCATCGGCGGCCGCGCCGATGTCCGCGACCGCGAGGCCCACGTCGGTCTTTTTCATCAGCTCGATGCCCTTGTCGCGATCCGCGCCTTCGTAGGTCAGCTCGACGCGCGGCTGCGTGCGCCAGAACACGTCCGGCGCGAGCGCGACGAAGCCGTCGGACGCGTACTGGTCGGCGACCGCGCGGATGTGCGCGTTCACGCCGAAGATCTCCTGGATGATGATGACGGCAGGGCCTTTGCCGCGCTTGGGCAGCGCGAGATAGCCGCCGAAAGTGTCGTTACCGGCGGGGATGTCGATCCATTGGGCAGTCACGTTCTGAACTCCTGGCGAACGGGGTGCGCGATGCGCGCCCCGGGGTGGAAGTGGGCGGCCTAGTGTGCCACCGATCCCGTGTCACTGCAGGGCACGCGCCCGCTTCTCGCACAGCGATCGTTTCGATCTCGATAATTCATTTTTCGGCGCTGCGCCGCTTCGATAGAGTCGATGTGCCGGCCTTTACAAAGCGCTTTCGCGCACCGTCATCGAAGGATTCACCATGTCCGCCCGTCTGTTTTCCACGCCCTTTTCCGAACGCTTCGGCCTGCGCCTGCCGCTCGTGCAGGCGCCGATGGTCGGCGCGACCACGACCGCGATGGTCGCCGCCGCGTCGAATGCCGGCGCGCTCGGCAGTCTCGGTGCCGCCGCGTTCGCGCCCGAGCGCCTCGCGACCGAAGTCGACGCCATCCGCGCGGCGACCGATCGCCCGTTCGCGATCAACCTGTTCGTGCTGCCGGACGCGACGCCCGACGCGGCGACCGTCGCCCGCGCACTGGCCGCGATCGACCCGCTGAACGCGGTGCTCGGGTTGCCGCCGGGCACCGCGCCCGCGCGCTACGCGCCCGACTTCCGCGCGCAGCTCGATGCACTCGTGGCGCTGCGCGTGCCCGTTGCGAGCTTCACGTTCGGCGTGCTCGATGCAGCCGACGTCGCGCGCCTGAAGGCGGTCGGCACCTACGTGATCGGCACGGCGACGCACGTGGCCGAGGGTCTCGCCTGGCAGGCGGCCGGCGCCGACGCGCTGTCCGCGCAGGGCGCCGAGGCGGGCGGCCATCGCGGCACGTTCATCGGCTCCGCCGACGATGCGCTGATCGGTACGCTCGCGCTCGTGCCGCAACTGGTCGACGCGACCAGCCTGCCCGTGCTGGCCGCGGGCGGCATCATGGACGGCCGCGGGATCGCGGCCGCGCTTGCGCTCGGCGCGCAAGGCGCACAGCTCGGCACCGCGTTCCTTACCTGCACGGAAAGCGCGATCGCGGCGGACTGGAAGGCGCGCCTGCTCGCGAGCGGCGACACGTCGACGCAGGTCACGCGCGCCATCACCGGCCGCCACGCGCGCGGGCTGCGCAACACGCTGATGGCCCGGCTCGGCGAACGCGTGGCCGACGCCGCGCCGTACCCGGTGCAGAACGCGCTGACCCAGCCGCTGCGCCAGGCCGCCGCGCGCGCGAACGACGGCGACTATCTGTCGCTGTGGGCCGGGCAGGGCGCACCGCTTGCGCGGCGGCGCGGCGATGCGCCGACGACGTCGCAGCTCGTCGCGGCGCTCGATGCCGAATGGCGTGCGGCGGCCGCCTGAATCGTTCATATCGGACGACGAAACGCGCGTTGTCACGCGCGTTTCATTCAATGATCACGGGCACAAAATACCGAATCGAAATGCCCCCGGAATGTTTTAAAACGACCTTTCAGCAAGTCGCCTGGAATTAGCGGAAACCCTTATCCGGCGGGGCTCGCGGCGATATTCGAGGAGTCGTTCCAAAGCGTGCATATCGGTAGTGTTACCACTACCCCAAAAAAGTCCCACAAATTAATTTGATCACCTACACTTGCGCGCAAGTACGGACGGGCGGCTGCTAAAAGCGGCGGTTTTCACGTGCTTGAGGCCAAGTGCATGAACGATGCAACCGGCGAATCGTCCAGTGATTGCAAACACAGGGATGGCAGCGGGGCACCGGGCGATGGCGTTTATTGGGACCGAAACTGGAGACTTACATGAATATCAAGATGCAAAAGCTGTTGCCGATCACCGCGGCCGCGATGCTGTGCGCTGCAGCTGCGGGCAACGCAGCGGCCGATCAAGTCGTCAAGATCGGCCACGTCGCGCCCTTGACGGGCGGCATTGCACACCTGGGCAAGGACAACGAAAACGGCGCACGTCTCGCGGTTGAAGAGATCAACGCCAAGGGTCTCACGGTCGGCGGCCAGAAAATCACGCTGCAACTCGACCCGCAGGATGACGCGGCCGACCCGCGGCAGGCCACGCAGGTTGCGCAGAAGCTCGTCGACGACAAGGTCGTCGCGGTGGTCGGCCACCTGAACTCGGGCACGTCGATCCCGGCCTCGAAGATCTACAGCGATGCGGGCATCGTGCAGATCTCGCCGTCGGCGACCAACCCGGCCTACACGCAGCAGGGCTTCAAGACCACGTACCGCGTGGTGGCCACCGATGCGCAGCAGGGCCCGGCACTCGCGAACTACGCGCACTCGAAGGGCATCAAGAGCGTGGCCGTGGTCGACGATTCGACCGCATACGGCCAGGGTCTCGCGAACGAGTTCGAGAAGAAGGCCAAGGCGCTCGGCCTGAAGGTGGTGTCGCATGACGCGACGAACGACAAGGCGGTCGACTTCCGCGCGATTCTGACCAAGATCAAGGGCGAGAATCCGGACGCGATCATGTACGGCGGCATGGACGCCACCGGCGGCCCGTTCGCGAAGCAGGCGAAGCAGCTCGGCCTGCGCGCGAAGATCTTCGCGGGCGACGGCGTGTGCACGGAAAAGCTGGCCGACCTGGCCGGCGACGCGACCGACAACGTGGTGTGCTCGGAAGCCGGTGCTTCGCTCGAGAAGATGTCGGGCGGCGCGGCGTTCAAGGCGAAGTACGAGAAGCGCTTCGGCCAGCCGATCCAGATCTACGCACCGTTCACGTATGACGCCGTGTACATCATCGTCGATGCGATGAAGCGCGCGAACTCGGCGGATCCGGCGAAGATCCTCGCCGCGATGCCGGCGACGAACTACTCGGGCGTGATCGGCACGACGACCTTCGACTCGAAGGGCGACCTGCAGCACGGCGTGATCTCGCTGTACAACTACAAGGGCGGCAAGAAGTCGCTGCTCGACGAAGTGAAGATGTAACGATACAAGCGGTCAACAGAAGGGGTGAAAGCGCGCATGCGGCAACGCATGCGCGCTTTCTTTTTGGGCCGGCGCGCGCCGCGCCCCGTCAGATCTTCAGCCGCGCGAGCACCTTCGGCGCGACGGCCGCGACGAGCGCCGCGCACAGCGCGACGACGGACAGGCCGATCGTCAGGTTCGACGCCTGCGCGACGGCGCCGATCACGACCGGACCGAACAGCATGCCGAAATACGCGAGCCCGGCCACGTGCGCGAGCCCTTCGGCTGCATGGATGCCTTTCACGCGCGCGGCGGCCGCGAACAGCACCGGCATCATGTTCGCGAGGCCGAGGCCCATCAGCGTGAAGCCGGTCAGCACCGTGGCCGAATACGGCAGCAGCAGCGCGCCGATCATCCCCGCGCAGGCGAGCGACGCGCTCGCGAACACGAGTTGCGGCGCGCCGAAGCGGGCGCGCACGGCGTCGCCCGCGAAGCGCGCGATGGCCATCCCGCCCGAGAACGCGGCATAGGCGGCGCTGGCGAGCGCGGGGCTCGCCACGACGACGTCGCGCATGTAGACCGTCGCCCAGTCGTACATCGCGCCTTCGGCGATCAGCGCGACGAGCGCGATGCCGCCGAGCATCCACAACGCCGGCGAGCGCCAGCGGTTGCCGCCGCCGTGCGCGTGTTCGTGATGCGGCACATGCGGGAGCACGGCCGGGCTGGCGACCACGAGCACCGTCGCGCTGGTCGCCGCCGCGAGCGCGAGATGCACGGCCGGCGCCATGCCGGCCGACAACAGCGCGCCGCCGGCGGCCGCGCCGGCCATCCCGCCGATGCTGAACATGCCGTGCAGCGACGACATGATCGGCCTGCCGATCGCGATTTCGACCGCGCTGGCCTCGGCGTTCATCGCGACGTCGAGTGTCGCCATCGAGAAGCCGAACAGCGCGAGCACCGCCAGCAGCATCGGGTAGTCGGGCACGACGAGGATCAGCGCCGCGCAGGCCGACATCACGAGCCCGCCCGCGAGGCACGCGGTGCGCGAGCCGACGCGCGCGATCCAGCGCGCGATGGTCAGCATCGCGGCGATCGAGCCGACGGCGA
Organism: Burkholderia sp. AU38729; assembly: GCF_020419725.1. Lineage (NCBI taxonomy): Bacteria > Pseudomonadati > Pseudomonadota > Betaproteobacteria > Burkholderiales > Burkholderiaceae > Burkholderia > Burkholderia sp. AU38729. The sequence goes on from NZ_JAIZQO010000020.1 coordinate 28,173, forward strand.
CCGCGAACAGCGCGATCGACAGCAGCCCGGGGCTCAGCGCGAACTTGTCGCGCACGGTCGGCACGTGCACGCCCCACGACGCGAACATCATGCCGGCGACGAAGAACAGCGCCATCGATGCCGCGCGGGCCCGCTGGCGGGCCGGCAGCGACAGCACGCGATGCGCGTCGGGCGGCGCGGCGAACGGGGACGACGATTCGGGGGAGGAGGATTCGGACACGATGACGCTCATCAAAGGAAATGCACGGACGCGTGCGGCGCCCGTCGGATCCGTCCGATTCTATCGAACCGCTTACGATCGTGCCGGGCGTTGGCCGTTCGGCCGATGATCCGGCGATGTCCCGGTGACCCGCGTTCGGCCGCATCGACTGCCTTGGCCGTTCGACCGATGCACGGCGCGCCGCGCCCGCGGGTAACATCGGAGCGCATGGCGTGCCCGGCGCGCCACCCTTCGACCGCAGGAGTCCTCTTGAACATCGATCCCGCTCTCGCCGTGCATCTGCTGCACCGCTGCGCGCTCGGCACGCTCGCCACCCATGCGCGCGATCCGCAGGGTTTCCCGTATCCGACGGTCGTCCCGTTTGCACCCGATGCAAGCCATCGTCCCGTGATCCTCGTGAGCGGCCTCGCGGAGCACACGCGCAATCTGGCCGCCGATCCGCGCGCGGGCTTCCTCGTCGTCGATGCGCCCGACGGCGACGTGTTGAACGCCGAGCGCGCGACGCTGCTCGGCCGGTTCGTGCCGCTCGGCGACGATCCGCACGTCACCGCGCGCTACTGTCGTTATGAGCCGGATGCCGCGCGCTATCTCGCGCTGGGCGATTTCACGTTCTGGGCACTCGATGTCGAGCGGCTGCGCTATATCGGCGGGTTCGGGCGCATGGGCTGGGTCGACGGCACGCATCTCGATACGCTGCCGCCGCTCGCGTTCGACGAGGAGCAGGCGTTATGGGACGCGTACGATGCCGGCGCGGCGCGCCGCGACGGGCTCGAATTGCTCGGCGTCGATCGCCACGGCGCCGACTGGCGACATGACGGCCGCCGCGTGCGTACGCCGTTTGATATGCCATTGGCCGATGCGGGCGAATGGCGCGAGCGGCTGATTGCGTGCGCGCGGGATGTGACGTGACGTCGCGGATACCGGCGGGTCCGCGCCGAGCCCGTTTAGCGAGGCGCGCCATCCGATTTTCGTAAAACTGTCGTCCGATGAAAGCTTCTATTTTTCAAATGCAGGGTAATTGCGTATGTTGATAGACCTAATAGCCAATCGCTAATGTCCTAATCTCTGTGTAGGAACGTAAAAATTTGAGAAAAGGCCGCGGCCGGTCAAAATGACACGTGTGAATTCCAATTGATCTCGGGATTTTCATGAATCCCGCTTCTATCAAATCTTTTTTGTGCTAATCTCTGCCTTCGAAAATCCGAGGCACATATATTTCATGAATGGTGAGCTGGCTGCAGACCGGCGCCATTGGTCAGATAGAAAGGGAAACTATGTCTTCTTACAAGGACCTGCTGGCCCAGCGGGAGAAGCTGGAGAAGCAAATCGAAGAAGCAAAGTCGCGTGAATACGCTGAAGTGCTGAATGACGTGAAGCAGAAAATTGCCGACTACGGCTTTTCGCTCGCCGAACTCGGTCTCAGCCGCGCGAAGGCAGGTAAGGTTGGTCGTCCGCGCGCAGGCGTTGCCGCGAAATACCGCGATCCGGAAACGGGCGCGACGTGGTCGGGCCGCGGCAAGCCGCCGCGCTGGATCGCCGGCAAGAACCGCGAACAGTTTGCGATTTAAACGCCCGTTTAAATAGCCTGTTCTTCAAAAGAGCCGCGTGTCCGTTAAGGAGCGCGGCTTTTTTGTTTTCAGCGGTCGCCGCGCACATGGCGTTGTCATGAAAATGTAATGATGGGGCGTGAATGAAAATACGACCCGTTCGCATAAGCGGTTGATTTAAATAAGAAATTTGTGGGTATTGGCGGGGTTCACGGGGCGCCCTTGATAGAATCGGGTATCGCTCACCGATATCTCATATTTCATGTCCACGTTTTCCGGCGACGCGCAGAGCGCAGATAAGCACGCGGTTGCACGCAAGAGCACGTTCGTCAGTATTGTGCTGAATGTCGTGCTTGCGACATTTCAGATCGTCGTCGGCGTGATTGCCCATTCGCAGGCATTGATTGCTGACGGGGTGCATTCGATTTCCGATTTGATCTCGGATTTTGTCGTGCTGGTTGCGAATCGGCATAGCGGCGCATCGCCGGATGCCGACCACAATTACGGCCACAGCCGCTACGAGACCGTCGCCTCGCTGTTTCTCGGCGCGATCCTGATTGCGGTTGGCGTCGGCATGCTGTGGCGGGCCGGCGACCGCCTCGTTAATCTCGAAAACATTCCGGCGGTACATTTTTCCGCGCTGATCGTCGCGCTGACGGTGCTCGTGTCGAAAGAGGCGCTGTTTCGCTACATGCTGCGCGAAGCGCGGCGCGTCCGTTCGGCGATGCTCGTCGCGAACGCATGGCATGCGCGTTCGGATGCCGCGTCGTCGCTCGTCGTCGCGATCGGCATCGTCGGCAGCCTGGCCGGCGTGCGGCTGCTCGACCCGATCGCGGCGGCGATCGTCGGTTTCATGGTGGCGCGCATGGGCTGGACGTTCGGCTATGACGCGTTGCAGGATCTCTCCGACCGCGCGCTCGATACGACCGATACGGCCGAGATCCGCGCGCTGCTCGCGGCGACCCCGGGCGTGCGCGACGTGCACGACCTGCGCACGCGCAAGATGGGCGACGCCGCGCTCGTCGACGCGCACATCCTCGTCGATCCGAAAATCTCCGTCTCCGAAGGGCACTACATCGCCGAGACCGCGCGTGCGCGCGTGCTGAACGACCCTCGCGTGCTCGATGCGCTGATCCACGTCGATCCCGAGAACGACGCGGCGCGCCGTCCGGCGCTCGCGCTGCCGCCGCGCGGCGAGATCGTGGCACGGCTCGAGGCCGCGCTCGCGCAGCGCGGGCTGCATGCGGCGGCCATCAACCTGCATTACCTGAGTACGGGGCTCGAGATCGACGTGACGCTTGCCTGCGATCCGCACGAGACGGATGCGGCGCTGGCTGGCCGGCTCGACGCCGACGCGCTGAAGCGCGAGTTCGGCGCGCGCCGGATCGGCTTCACGCGCACGATGCCCGCGCAGGCGTGACCCGCCGCGGGCGCGCGGGATGGACGGCCGCCAGCGCGCGCCGGCGCGTTACAGCGGCAGTTGCGTGTCGAACTTGATCTCGCGCAGCACGACGCTCGTGCGTACCTGCGACACGGCGGGGATCTTGAAGATGCGTTCGTGCAGGAACACGTCGTAGGCCTTGATGTCCGGCGCGACGATCTTGAGGATGTAATCGGCTTCGCCGGTCGTGCTGTAGCACTCGGTGACTTCCGGGCAGGTCGAGATCTCGCGCTCGAACTGCTCGACGCCGCCTTCGTTGTGGCGGGTCAGGTGCACGTGCGCGAGCGCGCAGACGTGCAGGCCGAGCTTCTCGCGATCGAGCAGCGCCGTGTAGCGCTGGATCACGCCCGACTGTTCCATGTCCTTGATGCGGCGCCAGCACGGCGTGCTCGACAGGCCGACCTGGTCCGAGATTTCCTGGACCGAGCGGCGCGCGTCGAGCTGCAACAGGCGAAGGATTTTTTGCGAAAAGGAATCGAGCGTCACCTGCGCCTCCATGCGGCAACTACAACACGCTGAATGTTAGAGGGCCGGGAAAGGAAAGGCAATCTGGCGTCGCGTTGTTGAGCGAGATTCGCTAATTTGCTCGCGGATCCGTGGGATTTTGTCCCGCGCCTGCGCTTTCCGACCGATCGGTGTCCGACACCGCGAGGCCCGCGAGCGCGGCCTGCTGGCGGCGCAGGTCGGCCAGCATGTTGCAGAACAGCGCGCCTTGCTCGATCGCGTCGTCGAGCGCGACGTGCGTGTGCGGATGGTCGTCGAACCAGTGCTTCGGAAAGCGCGGCTTGATCGCCTTGCGGTACGGCAGGCCCGTCATCGCGAACGCGAGCGTCTTGATGTCGAGCGCCGACCACGAGAACGGGCAGCGGCCCGCGAAGCGCATCATGTACCAGAACATGAACGTGAAATCGAAGCCCGCCGGCATCGCGACGAACACCGGCTTGCCGGGCAACGCCTCGACCCAGTCGACGTACGCGAGCAGCGCCGCTTCGGGCGCCTGCAGGTCCTTTCGGCACGCGGCCCATGCTTCGGGCTCGGTCTTCCACCACGCTTCCTGCACCGGGTGCGCCTGCGCGCCCGGCAGCGTGTCGAGATTGGCCGAGAACGTCGCGATCAGCTGCTTGTCCTCGGTATAGGCGGCCGACGCGAAGCTCAGCATCGAGTGCGGGCCGGGAATCGGGCCGTCGGCCTCGACATCGGTGCTGACGTAGATTTCCGGGATGGCGGTCTGGTTCATCCGAATACCTTGTCGGACACGAACGGGTTGGTGCGGCGCTCGTCGCCGAACGTCGACACCGGGCCATGGCCCGGCACGAACGTCACGTCGTCGCCGAGCGGCCACAGCTTCTCCTTGATCGACCGGACGAGATCCTCGTGATTGCCGCGCGGGAAATCGGTACGGCCGATCGAGCCCGCGAACAGCACGTCGCCGACGATCGCGACGCGATGCGCGCGGCTGAAGAACACGACGTGGCCGGGCGTGTGGCCCGGGCAGTGATAGACCTCGAGCGTCTCGTCGCCGAACTGCACGGTGTCGCCGTCGTTCAGCCAGTGATCCGGCTCGAAGGTTTCGGCGGCAGGAAAGCCGAAGCGTTCGCTCTGCATCGGCAGCTTCTCGATCCAGAAGCGCTCTTCTTCCTGCGGCCCCTCGATCGGCACGCCGTAATGCGTCGCGAGCGTCTTCGCGCCCGCGCAGTGATCGATGTGCCCGTGCGTGAGCAGCACCTTCTCGACCTGCACGTTCTGCCGCGCGACTTCCTGTTCGATCCGGTCGAGATCGCCGCCCGGATCGACGACGGCGGCGCGGCCCGTTTTTTCGCAGACGAGCAGCGAGCAGTTCTGCTGGAACGGCGTGACCGGAATGAGCGTGACTTTCATGGAGGCACCGGCGGCTAAAAGGAGCGATTGTACCGGTCGCGCGTGCCGCCTGCCGGTCGCGCGACGCGCGTCGCGGTGCACGCCTCCGGGCATTCCCGGAGCATGTCGATTGTTACAGCCATAGTGAGAATCAATGATCCCCGACGGGCGCTTTTCGGGACAACCTTTTGGTTTATGTATAATGCGCCCCATTGCACGTGAATTTCACGCAATTCGCTGGTGTTTCGGCCCCGTTAAAAAAGGGGCGTCGGAGGCACCGTCAAGCATCAGCCGCCGGGGAGTCCGGCGGTGTATCCAGCACCGAATATTCGGTGCTCACGTCTTGTCCGGCCGGGTGCTGCGCGCCCGCCTGCGGCCCTGCTGCCGCGCCGCCGGATGGGGCCTGTGCCGCCGTTCCTGTGAGTCGGTCGTTTCGACGCGCGCGAACGTGAAGCCATGTTCGATGGCGGCATGTGGGGTCTGGTCAGGCTGTTGGGGACAGGTTGTGCCAGACGTGAAAGCTAATCAGGACGGTTGCGGCCTAGACGAAAGCCGCGCCCATGCTAGCCGCCTGCTCGCATCCGAGCGGGGCGTGCACGCATTTGCCGTCCGGGCCGCATATCTGCGCCGTGAATCGGCGTGATGAAGCAGCGGCCCGAACCAGAAGGCGACACGTCGATGAATTTACGTTTTCCGAGTCGATTCGGGACCATTGCATTGTTTTTTGCGCTGACGGGCTGCGCGGTGCCACCCAGCCAGACCACCGGTAGCGCGAACCAGAAGAAAGCGGTCGACAAGACGGCCGCCGCCGCGAAGGCGGATAGCGACAAGCAGTTGAATTTTGATTCCGCGCTGGCATCGATGCCGGCTGCCGACAGCAAGGACGCGAAGAAGTCGTCGCTGGCGGACGCCGAGCCGATCGACGGCAAGGATGTGTCGGATTTCCGCCAGACGGGCCGCGCATCGTGGTACGGGCGGGATTTCCACGGCCGCCGCACCGCGAACGGCGAGCGCTTCAACATGAACGCACTCACCGCCGCACACCGCACGCTGCCGCTGTCGTCGTACATCAAGGTGACGAATTCGTCGACCGGCAAGTGGGTCGTCGTGAAAGTCAACGATCGCGGGCCGTTCAAGCGCGGCCGCGTGCTCGACCTGTCGTATGCGGCCGCCAAGATGATCGGCCTCGTGCACGCCGGCACGGGCCGCGTGAAGATCGAAGGGCTGTCGCCGCAGGAAGCGCGCGAGGCTCGCGACGAAATGTTCGCGTCGGTCTCGGCGAAGTAACGCAGCGGCTCGACCGCTCATGCAAAAGGGCTGCCCGAGGGCAGCCCTTTGTCTTTCCTGCGCGGCGCGATGCCGGTGCCGGCTTCCCGGTGCCGGCCGCCTCGCGCGTCAGCTTTCGTCCTTCAGCACCAGCGCACGCGCATACAGCGTGTTGCGCGACGCGCCCGTCAGCGCGGCCGCGAGCTTGGCCGCGCTCTTCACCGGCACCTCTTCCAGCAGCAGCTTGAGCAGCGCGTCGTGCGCGGTGTCGTCGGCTTCGCCGCTCTTCGCCGGGGCGCCTTCGACCACCAGCACGAACTCGCCGCGCTGCCGGTTCGCATCGCCGGCGAGCCAGGTCTGTCCTTCGGCCAGGGTGCCCTGGAACAACTGCTCGTGTAGCTTGGTGAGCTCGCGCGCGATCAGCAGCCGGCGCGCGGGGCCGAATGCGTCGGTGAGTGCGGCGACGGTTTCGGCAATCCGGTGCGGCGCCTCGTAGAACACCAGCGCATACGGGTGCGATACCAGCGCCTGCAGCGCGGTCGCGCGCTGCTTCGTCTTAGGCGGCAGGAAGCCCGCGAACGTGAACGCGCCGGCCCAGTCGCCGGCCACGCTCAGCGCGGTCACCGCCGCGCTCGCGCCCGGCAGCGGGATCACCGCGAAGCCGGCGGCGCGCACCGCGTCGACGAGCCGCGCGCCGGGGTCCGAGATGCCGGGCGTGCCGGCGTCCGATACGTAGGCCACGCGCTCGCCGCCGCGCAGCAGTTCGATCACGCGTTGCGCGGCTTCGCGTTCGTTGTGCTCGTGCACGGCGACGAGCGGTTTCGAGATCCCGTAGCGGGCGAGCAGCTGGCCCGTGTTGCGGGTGTCTTCGGCCGCGATGCGGTCGGCGAGGCCGAGCACGTGCAGCGCGCGCAGCGTGATGTCGGCGGTGTTGCCGATCGGCGTGGCGACCACGTAGAGGGCAGCGTCCGGGTAGTGCTGCGTGTGCGCGAGTTCGAGGAGGGCAGTCATGGCAGGCAATGCGCGCAATCGCGGCGCAAGCGGAACAAGGACGGCATTGTGCCACGCGGCGCCGGCCCGGCCGGGCGACGGGTGCGGTTTGGTGCGCGCCGGCGACAACTTTTCGGATGCGGCGCGATCCAAACCGGTCGGCGCGGCGTTCGAGCTGCGCGCGCGGCAGTTTCTCGAACGCCGCGGCCTCGGGTTCGTTGCGGCGAACGTGACGATGCGCGGCGGTGAGCTCGATCTCGTGATGCGCGAGCCCGACGGCATGCTCGTGTTCGTCGAGGTGCGCGCGCGGCGCAGCGCCCGGCACGGCGGCGCGGCCGCGAGCGTCGGCTGGCGCAAGCGGCATCGCCTGGTGGCGGCCGCGCTCCAGTTCTGGGCGCGGCACGGCGCCGGCGCCGCGTGCCGCTTCGACGTCGTCGCGTTCGAGGCCGGCCGGCTCGCGTGGCTGCGCGACGCATTTCGTGCCGACGATGCGTAGCGGCGAGCTGTGACGAGATGTAAAGAGTTCTTGCCGGACCCCTGGAGAGGGTGCCGGAGTACGGTAAACTCGCCGCACCCACGATGTCGCGCGATGCGTGCCACGCGCCCAGTTCACCAGGAATCGATGTCAGTCGAACGTATTCAGCAACATTTCCGCGACAGCGCCGCGCTTCACGCCGAAGCGGCCGACGCGCTGTCGCTGCCGATCGCAGCCGCGGTCGATGCGATGTTCGCCGCGCTGGCGAACGGCAACAAGATCGTCGCGTGCGGTGACGGCCCGTCGGCCGCCGCCGCGCACTACCTCGCCGTGTCGCTCGTCGGCGGCTTCGAGCGCGAGCGCCCGGGCCTGCCCGCGATCGCGCTGGCCACCGACGCGTCGCAGGGCGGCCTCGCGGGCGCGGTGTCCGCCGATCAGCTGTTCGCTCAGCAGGTGCGCGTACTCGGCCAGACCGGCGACATCCTGCTGGTGCTCGATCCGGCCGGCGCGTCGCCGCGCGTGCTGGCGGCGATCGACGAAGCGCACGAGCGCGAGATGACCGTCGTCGCGCTGACGGGCGGCGACGGCCATGCGGTCGCCGCCGCGCTGTCCGATACCGATATTCCGATCAGCGTGCCCGCCGTTCGCGCGGCGCGCATCCACGAAGTCCATCTGCTGACCATCCACTGCCTGTGCGACGGCATCGACGCGATGCTGCTGGGTGAGGATTGAACGAAGGAGAGCCGTCGATGAATCAAAGCCGCGTCAAACAGACGCTCGTCAGAACCACGCTGCTCGCTGCGCTGACGGCGGGCCTCGCCGTGTCGCTGCAAGGTTGTGTGCTCGGGGTCGTGGGCGCAGCGGCCGGCGGCGGCGCGCTGATCGCGACCGATCGCCGTACGCTCGGCGCGCAGACGGAAGATCGCGAGATCCAGGTCAAGTCGCTCACGCAGATCAACAACGGGCTGCCCGACCAGTCGCACGTGAACGTGACGGTGTTCAACCGGCGCGTGCTGCTGACGGGCGAAGTGCCGAACGATGCATCGAAGCAGCGCGCCGAGGAAATCGTGCGCGGCATCAACAACGTGAACGGCATCGTCAACGAGCTGTCGGTCGAGCCGGCGTCGTCGCTGTCGTCGCGCGCGAACGACTCGTACCTCGAAGGGCGCGTGAAGTCCGAGCTGATCGCGACGAAGGGCATCTCGTCGAACTACTACAAGGTCGTCAGCGAGCGCGGCAACCTTTACCTGATGGGGCTCGTGACGGTCGACGAGGGCAATCGCGGCGCGGAAGCCGCCAGCCAGGTGCCGGGCGTCGAGAAGGTCGTGAAGGTGTTCCAGTACGTGAAGCCGCAGGACGCGCAGGCGCTGCAGAACGCAGCGCCCGCGAGCGGCGCATCCGGCGCGCAGGCTGCCGCCGCGCCGGCGGATACCGCGACGGTGGGCGCCGTGCCCGACGCGTCGGTGCAGTCCACGCCGCTGCAGCCGCCCGCACCGATCTCGAATTCGTCGAACGTGCATCCGGGCAACCCGAAGGCCCCGTCGCAATGAAGAACAGGCAGATGAAGCAGATGAAACAGTGGATGGTGCAGGGCGCCGCGGCCGCGGCGCTCGTGGCGGGTACGCTGGGCGTCGCGCGCGCGGATGTCGGTGACGGGCTGAAGGTCGCGCGCGGCAACGCGTGCATGGGCTGCCACGCGGTCGACCGCAAGCTCGTCGGCCCGTCGTTCAAGGATATTGCCGCCCGCTACAAGGCCGATCCGCAGGCCGTGGCCAAGCTGTCGAAGAAGGTGAAGGAGGGCGGCTCGGGCGTCTGGGGTGCGATTCCGATGCCCGCGCACCCGCGCATGAGCGACGCCGACGTGCGTTCGGTGGTCGAATGGGTGCTGGCTGGCGCGCCGTCAAAGTAAGGTTTCAGGGGCGCTTCATCCCCTATTGCCAAGCGCAGAAATGCGTGTGTATGATGGTTGACTGTTGGGGCGGTAGCTCAGCTGGGAGAGCGTCGCGTTCGCAATGCGAAGGTCGGGAGTTCGATCCTCCTCCGCTCCACCAACGGAATTCGAAGGCCCGATCGCAATGAGACAGGAAGCATAATTTTGCATCAGGTGCAAAGTTATGCCTCCGTTGACAAAGTGCAGCCTTATGCTTCGCAAACAAAAAGCCGGCCTTGAGCCGGCTTTTTGTTTGGTCGCACTGATCTGCATAGTGAGGCTAGAGCGCCTAGCTGACCTGCATCATCCACACAAATCACCTGTCCCACATTCTTGTCAGCGGCGTCACGTGTCCCCGAGGATGCATTCGTGACGCGGCTGTACTTCTTGTCATGCGCACACCCCTTGTGACGTGGACGAGCTCGTCATCCACGGTGTCAATCGGCGTCAACGGGAACTCTACATTGAACACTACGGAGCTTTTTCGTAAGTGATTGAATATTAATGGTTTGCGTGGTCTTTTGAGCGAACGTGGAACCCTACATTCGATCTAGCCGACCATCGTGGCACGCCGAAGATCCTTCGAGTCGTTGGTTCCGGAGGATCGCCTATTCGATCAATTGCTCGAGCGCGCGATACGCGTCGCAACAGCCGCGCCAGGCCAAGGAAGATCACACTAGGCGAGAGAAGATTGCCAGCAGACAATCCATCAATGTCTGAGTATCGGTGAATTGCCCCCGTACGACCTATGTGGTGCCTCGCCTTCTATAGCTGCAGGAGTAGAGGGCCCCGATCGACCGCCATCAAGACAATCCCCCCAGCGGAGCGAGGGATGGCAACTGCTGGACTAGGTGAGCGGTGGCCTGCTGTCGCGAGATCGAGCCCACTGCTCTGGGGGGCAGAAGAATGAGTGCGGCAATGAATCATGACGCTTCGCCAGCACGTGCTGTGGTGGTTTGCCGTTGGTCACTTGACGTCCGTTACATGGGAAACGCGGACGATGATGTCCCATTTGTTGAACGTTGCATATGAAACTACGCCGTTGTCGTGCAATCGGAAGGGGACGGAGCTATCGACGCCGGGATACTTGGCTGCCTTTTCATAGTCGGCTACGTAGGCGAACAGCCTAACAATTCGTGGTTGATGAATCGTTTGCAACCACCAGCCTGCGACTGTGCTAATTAATATGGCCAATACTGCTGCTCCCGCAGCATGGCCGAGAGCGGCCCAAATTAACTGCTTTCTATCGTTTGCAATCGAAATCCGTAGCGTTGAGTTGCTTGGTAAAAATTTTGCACTCGTGGTTATAATTAAATTGATTGTCGGGTGCGTGGAAATAGTGGCAAACATTGCGGCTAAAAGCATCAGTGTATAAATGGCTAGGGCGAGGAGAGCGGTACCTGCAAGCCAAGTGCCTGGGTAGCAAAGAAGCGTCCAGAGGGTCAGTGTTATGGGGAAATCGCCGGACGGCAACTGGAACGCATCCGAAACAATATATTTAGCAGGGATGCTTGAAAGTGCTAGCACTATTGCGTGATAGAGAGCTAGTAAACCTTTTCCGTATATGGTTCGAGCCGAGTTCGCTAGTATGGGGCGGGCTCGAATGCAGAAGCCTAATCCGAATGAGATCGCACTGATTGCCTCTAGAGTGATTGTGTACCATGCCCCTTGTTTGAGTGCTAGCAGAAGAATGATTGTTGGAGCTAATGCCGCGAAACCGATGAGATAGAGTGTCCGGGATCTGGTGGCATCCGGTGTGTGCATCGTGGTATCGGTTGTTGCGTCGTTTTCCATGTTTTAAGTTGCGAGAATTGTGATGGTATGATTTTTTTTATGTATTTGCTATGGTTTTTATAAATGTTCACCAGTGTTGTTTGTCACGATTCCATATGAACGGAAATCGGTGATCTGTTGGGGCGGCTGAAGTCATTAAAAGGAAATCGAAGGTTGGCGCACAAAGAACGTCTTCTTTGCGTGCCAACGAGTCGGTGCTGGTTAGGTGGCCTCGGGGAAGGCAGTTAGCATTGCACGTATCTGATAGGCATTCGGAGGGGGGAAGCCTTTCGTTTGCCAGTGGTGGTCTGCAGGAATCGGTGAAAAATCGATCAGGTGTGACGCGTTGGGTTCGGCTCCGCGGGCTGGCTTTTTGTAGATCGCGCTCATAAAGCGAAAATTCCCATTGAATCGAATCCATAAATCATCAATGTGCTCGATGCGGGAGTCGAACCAAAACCGGAGCCACTCTGGGCGAAGTGCTGCACCTTTCGCACCACGGGGCGGAGGATGGTCCGCTGTAGCGAGGAAGATGTAGGGTATTAACCATTCTTCGAGGCCGTTGCGATACCAGAAACGCTTACGATCGGCTTGGCGCACAAATTCCACAAAAGTGTGAATTTCGGCAACTCGGGCAATAGAGAGGATCATGCCCCAATGCTGTTGCCAATTAAGCATGAAGCTGGCGCGTAGTGCTCTACCGTGGGCGTCGTCCTCTATCGCACGCGGTAACAAATCGTAGCGTCGAGCGGCCGGCTGGCTTAACGGGCACCAAGGGCGAGCCGGACTACTGACATGCGCCCAATGACCTCGCTCAGGGAAATCTTCCGCGACAGTATGTGCGTCATGGTCGCACGCGTAGCAATGCATTTCAGGGCGTCTGCGTAACCGCATAGCCACGTCATACTTGGGTCCAAATTCCTTAACATATCGAGCGACTGTATACGTTTGACCATCGGCACGGTTCAAGGCTTTCTTCATGGTTCTTCGAACGATAGAGATTGCATGGCGCTGACGAAACTTCAGCAACAATGGATCATTGGCTAGTCTTAGTATTGTCGGCAGGCTTACGCCTAGCTTGAATTCTGGCACCAATTTAACGCGCGTGACTGCTGCAGAGTTGCGCCTCCGTCCCGTGACTTGAACAGGAGGACTCCATGATCTCGTTGGTATCCCCCGAAGCCATTGCGGAGGTGATGGCGTTGCGCCCGGTGCCCCAGAGCCTTGCCGAATTGGAGGCCCGAATCTACGAGGGTCTACCTATATCAGCGCTGCGCGCCAGCGTCGATTCCGCGACTAGTAGCGGAGAGGCGCGGCGTGCGCTGCTTGCACGGATCATTTCAAAGTCGACCTACAGCCGGCGCAACAAGCGGCTTACTCGCGATGAGTCAGAGAAGGCTGAGAGATTGGCACGTGTTGTTGCGACAGCGTCCCACATGTGGGGGAATTTGGAAGACGCCCGACAGTTTCTTGCTACCCCTCATCCACTGCTCGACGGGCGTGCGCCACTTGAAGTTGGTCTGACGGAATTGCGCGCGCGCCGTGTCGAAGAACTGCTATGGAAACTCTTCTACGGACTACCAGCATGATGTCGTGGGCGGATAGGCGAGCGTAATCATATCGAAAGATATGCGAGCCGAGTGAACCTGCGGTGCAGTGGACGACAGTTGTAGTCCCTAAGCGGAAGGGGCAAGCGAGAGCTGTACGAAACAGCGGGCAGTAAGAATGTCAAAAACCGAGTGTGCACATAGCGCCGCTGTGTATGCGCCCCAATCGCTCGTTGACGGCTATAAACTCGCCGTGGGATACTCTGCACAGCCTCTCGGATGAGGGGCGGTTTTATGAACCTGGAGAAGGTTCTGGATCGTTAGCTATCGGACGATGGCACAGACTTAAGCCACGGTGTAGCCGTGCGCTCAATTCCGCTCCAGAGCCGGATCCTTTTTGGAGATCCGGAAATGAATCCCACCTCTATTATTGTTCGCTTCGACACTGTCGATGAGCAGGCCGCCGGCCCCGTTCAACGCATTGTCGGTTTCGTGCGTGCTCGCGAACTGCTGCAACTCTTTGATGCGGCTGATCTTGAAGCAAACCCGCGCTCCGCCAAAGCCGGGCCGGTGACTGAGGATATCCTTGAGAGTATCGTCGAAACGCCGGATATCTTTGTTTTCAAGACGAAGGGAATTCTGGTCGGGGCCTCGATGTACGAACGGCTCCAGCGCAATCGCTATCGCCTGACGTTCGAGAACACGAAAATTGAAGGCATCCTGGACGGTGGCCACAACACGCTGGCCATCGGTACTCACATTCTCATGCATGCTCTGGGTGATCCCGGCGTCAAGCGGAAGATTCGGCGATGGCCCGACTTCAAAGACCTCTGGGACGAGAGTCGGGACGAGATTGAGGCGCTCCGGCGAATCAAACCGGATCATGACGACTATGACGAGGGGGCGCTCGATTTCTTGGTGCCGATCGAGGTTTTGGTTCCGTCAGATCTCGAAAGTGACGACGCGATGGAAGCGTTCAACGGCTCCCTCTTGTCGATCTGCTCGGCGCGAAATAACAACGTCCAGTTGACGCTTGAGACCAAGGCCGCGAAGAAGGGCTTCTACGAGGATCTCCGCGTAGCCCTTCCGCCCACTATTGCGCAGCGCGTGGAGTGGAAAACGAACGATGGAGGTGAGATCAAGGTGCGCGATCTGATTGCGCTGTCGTGGATCCCGCTGTCCGTCCTCGAGCTGGATTACGTGCCCGAGTTTCCGCCGCAGAATATCTATCGTAACAAGGGCGAGATGACGAAGCTCTTCGATGAACTGATGAGCCACGACGAGGTGTCCCAGCCGACCGATGGGGAATATACACGGAAGGTTCACAGCAAAGCGGTGCGGAGCGCGCTCGCACTTGCTGGCACGCTGCCGGGCCTCTACGACAAGATCTATCGCGACTTCCCGGCTGCTTATAACGAGAACAATGGGAAGTTTGGAAATATCACTGTCGTGAAGAAGGCCGAAAGCATGCGTACGCAGCCGACGTCTTATTTCAACGATGAGCCGGTTGACTATAGTTATCCGGACGGTCTCATTATGCCGTTGGTGTACGGACTCAAGGCGCTGATCAAGGTGTCGAATGATGGGAAGGTTTCCTGGATGCAGGATCCGGCGAAGTTCCTCGATAAGCATTTGGCCCAGATTGTCAGGAAATACCGCGTCGTCCTGGATGCGTACCGCTTCGATCCGCAGAAGGTTGGCAAGAACCAGGGGTCGTATGACCTGGTGCTCGACGCCTATCAGACCGAACTCATGCTCCAAAGTAAGGCGTAAGCATAGAAGTGGCTAGTGGGGCTGCGCTTGCGAAGGAGCTGCTGAAACGCATGTGCGGGCGTCGCCTATGTCAAAAAAGCCCAGCAGGGGACTGCTGGGCTTTTTGCTTACTATGGGTCGTGCATGCGCCCAACTCGATAGACCGCAAATCTTAGGCCGCGGGACTCAATATCGCGGTGCGGAGAAGGGGTATGAGTGGCAACTTGAGTGTCGCTCGGGATTCGGCCATAGAAGAACAACGTGCAAAGAATTCCGGACAACCCGGACAAGGTGCAAAAGAATGCGTCCCTCCTGCCTATACTTGGACGCGGCCACCATTGGATTACCGCTGGCTAGGTGCAAAGAGATCGTCCCATCGGGTGCAAGAAGTTTCGTCCTGTCCCAGCAAGATCGGGCCTTTTTGTTTTTGCGGGTCTGCGATGGCAGGCCGGACCCAGGCGCCGCACTCGACGTGGCGGTGTGGGTCGACCGGTGGCCGGTCAGTCAGGTCAGCAGTTCGTGCGCGAGCCTGAACGTCGGCACCGCCAACGCGGCGAGCGCCATCGTGATGACCGCGAGAATCACTGTTCTCTTCCGCAGCAGCGCGAAGATGACGAACGACAGCGCATAGAACGCGCAGGTCAGCAGGATGATCCACCAGAGCGCGGCGTAGCCGGCGCCGCCTTCGAAGTTCGATACGTTCCGCGTCATCAGCGTCGCGCCGTAACCGGCGGCGGTCATGCTCGCGGGCAGGCCCAGCACCGAATACAGGATGTAGACGATGAGCTGTCGCGGTGTCGGATCGGAAGACGTCATGACGGGTGGTTCTTATTCGGGTGGGCGGGCCGCCGAACCGGTCGCCACGCGGGCAGGTTCAGGCAGCCAGCAGGATGCGGGCGTTTCCGGTGTTTGGCAACCACCCGCCGCTGCCCGCCGCCGCCTTCACCCCCGCCCGAAACTAGGCCGCTTCGGATCGTACGTCCATCCCGGCACGAGATAGCGCATCGCGACCGCGTCGTCGCGCGCCGTGCCGCCGACTTGCCGATAAAGCGCATGCGCGGCCTCGACCTGCGCCATGTCGAGCTCGATCCCGAGCCCCGGCCGCTCCGGCACGGCCACCTGGCCGCCGACGATCTTCAGCGGCTCGCATGTAAGCCGTGCATCGCCTTCCTGCCAGATCCAGTGCGTGTCGATCGCGGTGATCGTGCCGGGCGCGGCCGCCGCCGCATGCGTGAACATCGCGAGCGACACGTCGAAGTGGTTGTTCGAATGCGAGCCCCACGTGAGCCCCCAGTCGCGGCACAGCTGCGCGAGCCGCACCGAGCCCTGCATCGTCCAGAAATGCGGGTCGGCGAGCGGGATGTCGACTGCCTGCAGCCGCACCGCATGATCCATCTGCCGCCAGTCGGTCGCGATCATGTTGGTCGCGGTCGGAATGCCCGTCGCGCGGCGGAATTCGGCCATCACCTCGCGGCCCGAATAGCCGCCTTCCGGCCCGCACGGATCTTCCGCATACGCGAGCAGGTGGCCTTGTCCGCGGCATAGCGCGACGGCCTCGTCGAGCGACCACGCGCCGTTCGGGTCGAGCGTCGCGCGGGCGTCGGGGAAGCGCGCCTTGATCGCGGCGATCGCTTCCATCTCGTCGGCGCCGGCCATCACGCCGCCCTTCAGCTTGAAATCGGCGAAGCCGTAGCGCTCGACCGCGGCCTCGGCCTGCCGCGCGATCGCGGCCGGCGTGAGCGCTTCCTCGTTGCGCAGCCGGAACCAGGCGTCCGACGCCTGCGCCTCGTCGCGATACGGCAGGTCGGTGCGGCCGCGATCACCGAGATAGAACAGGTACGCGAGCATCGGCACCGCATCGCGCTGCTGTCCTTCACCGAGCAGTGCGGCGACGGGCACGTCGAGATGCTGGCCGAGCAGGTCGAGCAGCGCGGCCTCGATCGCGGTGATCACGTTGTCGAGCCGCAGGTTGATCTCGTGCGGCTGGCGCAGCACCGCGGCTTCGCCGGCCGACGTCACCTCGTGCCGGATCGTGCGGCCCGCACCCGTGCCCGCGCCGGACAGCGCCGCGCGCACCGCGTTGAGCGTCGCCTGGTAGCGTCCGATCGACTGGCCGACCACGAGATCCGTCATGCGCTCGAGCGCGTGGCGGATGCCTTCGCCGCCCGGCACTTCGCCGACGCCCGTGTGTCCGCTGCTGTCGTCGAGGATCACGAGGTTGCGCGTGAAGTACGGCGCGTGCGCGCCGCACAGGTTGAGCAGCATGCTGTCGCGGCCGGCGACGGGAATCACCTGCATGCGCGTGACGTGCGGGGTGCCGGCACGGCGGGATTCGGACATCGGTTCGCTCCTGGTTCCGGTGGGGCACGGGCCGCCGGCTGCGCCGGTGCGGCCCGTGCCGTTCATTGAAGCTCGACGCGGCGGATCTCGCCGACGACGAACAGGTAGCAGATCACGGCGACGAGCGCGTGCGCGACGACATAGACGAGCGCGCCGTTGAACGAGCCGCTGCGGTCGACGATGTAGCCGATCGCGATCGGCGTCGTGATGCTCGAGAGGTTGCCGCACGTGTTGAGCAGCGCGCCGCTCAAGCCCGCGATCTGACGCGGCGCGGTGTCGGCGTTGACGGCCCAGCCGAGCGCGCCGAGCCCCTTGCCGAAGAACGACAGCGCCATGAACAGCACGACGAGCACGTGCGAATCGGTGTAGTTGCAGACGATCATCGACATCGACAGCAGCATGCCGACCACGATCGGCACCTTGCGCGCGACCGACAGCGAGCGGCCCTGCTTGAGCAGCCCGTCGGACACGACGCCGCCGAGAATCCCGCCGAGGAACCCGCACACGGCCGGGATCGACGCGACGAGCCCCGCGTTGAGGATCGACATCCCGCGCGCCTGCACGAGGTAGACGGGAAACCAGGTGATGAAGAAATAGGTGAGCGCGTTGATGCAGTACTGCGCGACGTACACGCCGATCAGCATCCGGCTCTTCAGCAGCGCCTTCACGTGGCGCATCGACGGGCCGCCGTCGCGTCCGCCCGTCGCCTGGTCGATGTTGACGAGCGCGCCGCCTTCGGCGAGGTAGTCGAGTTCCGCGCGATTGATGGTCGGGTGGTCCTTCGGGTCGTACATCGTGCGGTTCCACACCAGGACGAACGCGAGGCCGAGCACGCCCATCACCGCGAACACCGACTGCCAGCCGAATGCGTGCACGAGCCAGCCCATCAGCGGCGCGAACACGACGGTCGCCGCGTACTGCGCGGCATTGAAGATCGCCGACGCGGTACCGCGTTCGGCGGCCGGGAACCACGCGGACACGATCCGGCTGTTGGCCGGGAACGACGGCGCCTCGGCCGCGCCGACCAGGAAGCGCAGCCCGAACAGCAGTGCGAACGCGGCCGCGCCGCCGAAGAAGCCGATTCCGCCCTGCAGCAGCGTGAACAGCGACCAGAAGAAGATGCTGAACGCATAGACGATGCGCGACCCGTAGCGGTCGAGCAGCCAGCCGCCAGGCAGTTGCGCGACCACGTACGACCAGCCGAACGCGGAGAAGATGAAGCCCATCTGCACATGGCTCAGGTGCAGCGCGCGGGCGAGGCTCGGGCCGGCGATCGCGATCGCCGCGCGATCCGCGTAGTTGATCGTCGTGACCGCGAACAGGACGGCCAGCACCAGCCAGCGCACGCGCGTGCGACGGGCCGTTGCCGACGCGGACGCCGGCAGCGCGTGAAGCGGATTCATGACTGTCTCCTCCGAAGGGCGGAAGGTGCCGTCGTGCGGCAGGCGCGTCGGTGCGCGCCATTCGTGTGGGTGCTGCCGGCCGGAGGCCGGACGCCGCTGCCCGTGGGCAGGGCGTCCGGGCCATTCTGTCATGTCGAAATTTGCGCCTTCATGCCAATTGCTGACTTGATCGATTCAGCAATTGAATCGATCGGTGAGCTGGCCCAGGGCCGTGCCAGGGCTGCCGGAATATTTTTACCCGGGTGATATTGACATCTGGTTTATACCCGGATAAAAATAGCGCTATTCCGATTCCAGCCTGCGAGTGACCACGATGAGCACCACCACACTGCTTCCTTCCTACACGGCGTTCGACGGCCACCGGCGGCTCGCGTCGGGCCCGCTCGTGACCGTCGCGCTCGCGGTCCGCCAGGCTGCCGGCGACGCGATGTCCACCACGATCCTGATCTTCGACGATGCGACGGGGCGCTCGATCGACCTCGACTTGCGCGGCACGGCGGACGAGATCCGCGCGCGCTATGCGCCGCCGTCGGGCGATGCATCGGCCGGCTCCGGCGAGCCGGCCGGCGCGGGAGAACAGCGCGGCCGCGGCCGGCCGAAGCTCGGCGTCGTGTCGCGCGAGGTCACGCTGCTGCCGCGTCACTGGGAATGGCTGGCCACGCAGCCCGGCGGCGCGTCGGTCGCGTTGCGCAAGCTCGTCGAGGACGCACGGCGCACCCATGCGGAAGCCGACCGGCGACGCGACGCGCAGGCGCGCGCCTACCACTTCATGTCGGCGATGGCCGGCGACCTGCCCGGTTTCGAGGAGGCCGCGCGCGCGCTGTATGCGAACGACCTGGCGCGGCTCGCCGAGCTGATCGCCGGCTGGCCGGAAGACGTCCGCGACCACGCGCTCGCACTGGCGCGCGGCGAACTGCCGCCGTCCACCGAAGACTGCTGACAGGAGCATCGGACGCCATGACCGCATTCGATCTGAACCGTGGCGCGATCGCGCCGGTTGCCGACGAGGTCGATCTCGTCGACCTGCGCGTGACGGGCGCGATCCCGCACGAACTCGCCGGCACGTTGCTGCGCAACGGCCCGAATCCGCCGGGCGGCCGCTTCGAAGGGAACGACGTGCTGTCGTGGTGGCCGGAAGCCGCGATGCTGCACGCGATCGCGTTCGAAGGCGGCCGCGCGACCGGCTACCGGAACCGCTGGGCGCGCACGCAGCGCTGGGCCGCCGTGCATGCGCCTGAAGAAGCATCGCAACTGCCCGACACCAACCCGAACGTGAACGTGCTGCAGCATGCCGGCGAATTGCTCGCGCTGTCAGAGGGCGGCGCGCCGTTCGCTATCACGGCCACGCTCGATTCGCTCGGCGTGCCGGCGCGGCACGCGGGCCTCGGCGGCGGGATGACCGCGCATCCGAAGGTCGATCCGGTGACCGGCGAGCTGATCGCGTTCCGCGCGGACTGGCGCGCACCGTGGCTGCGCTACGGCGTCGCCGACGCGCAGGGCGTGCAGCGCGTCGATCTCGAGATCGCGCTGCACGCGCCTTCGATGATGCACGACCTCGCGATCACCGAAACCCGCAGCCTGCTGCTCGACCTGAACGTCGGCTACGACTTCTCGCTGCTGAAGCAGGGCCACCGGATGCCGCTGCGCTGGCACGACGACCGGCCTGCGCGCATCGGCGTGCTCCCGCGCCACGGCGGCGCGGTGCGCTGGTTCGACGTCGAGCCGTGCTTCATCTTGCACGTCGTGAACGCATACGACTGCGACGCGTCGTGCATCGTGCTCGATGCGGTGCGCTATCCGTCGTACCTGCGGCTCGACGCGGGCACGGGCCGCTTCGCCGACAACCCGGTCGGCGAGCTGTGGCGCTACGTGATCGATACGGCGAACGGGCTGATCGACGAAGGGCCGCTCGCCGACGGCGGCATCGAGATGCCGCGCATCAACGAAATCCGGACGGGGCGCCGCTACCGCTACCTGTATGCGGTCGAGCAGCCGAACCCGGTGGAAATGCGCGGCGTGATGCGCTTCGATCACACGAGCGGCACGACCACGCGCTACGCGGTGCCGCCCGGCGACCAGAACAGCGAGCCGGTGTTCGTGCCGCGCCCGGGCGGCGCGAACGAGGACGACGGCTGGCTGCTGGTGATGGTCTACCGCGCGGCGACCGATACGAGCGACGTCGTGATCCTGGATGCGCGCGCGATCGATGCGGGGCCGGTTGCCACCGTGCACCTGCCGCGCCGCGTGCCGGCCGGGTTCCACGGCGCGTGGGTGCCGCGCGAACGTTGAACGTGAGCGCCGGCGCGCGTCACTGCGCGCGCAGCGCGTCGACGATCTTCAGCCGCGCGGCGCGCATCGCCGGCAGGAACCCGCCGACGAGCCCCATCACGAGCGAGAACAGCAGCGTCTTCACGACGATCGCGGGCGTCAGCACGAAGCGGAACGACAGGTCGGCGAAGGTTTGAAAGTTGGTCGTCGAGAACGACGCGAACTGCATCAGCGACGCGCACGCGAGCCCCGCCACACCGCCGACGAAGCCGAGCAGCAGCGCTTCCAGCAGGAACGCGGCGAGCACGTTGGTGCGCTTGAAGCCGAGCGCGCGCAGCGTGCCGATCTCGGCGACGCGGTTCGCGACCGACGCATACATCGTGATCATCGCGCCGATCATCGCGGCGATCGAGAAGATCGTCGACAGCGTGATGCCGAGGATGTTGATGAACGTCGACAGCGCCTTCGACTGGTCGCCGTAGAAGGTCTGTTCGCGTTTCGCCTCGTCGGTGAGGCGCGGGTCGACGTCGATGTCGGCCTTGAAGCGCGCGAAGCCGTCGGCACTCGGGATGCGCAGCACCATCGACGAATAGCTGGTACGGCGGAACGACTGCATCAGCTGGTCGACGTCGCCCCAGATCTCCGAATCGAAGCCGCTGCCGCCCGCGTCGAAGATGCCGACGATGGTCCAGTCGCGCTGCGCGAAATGCAGGCTGTCGCCGAGCTGCGTGCCGCTGAAGCCCTTCGCGATCGCGCTGCCGACGATGATGTCCGACGAGCCGGGCGCGAACATGCGGCCGGCGACGAGCTTCACGTGCGGGCGCAGCGCGAGGCCGGCCGGCGACACGCCGCGGATCACGACGTTCGACGGCTTGCCCGACGACGTCTTCACCAGCGAGATCAGCACGACCGCTTCCTTCGACACGAGCGGCCGGCCGTCGGGGCCGAGCGCGACGGCCGGATGCATCTCTAGCGCATTGGCCTGCTGGTGGTCGATCGAGCTCTGGATCTCGGTTTCGGCGCCCTTGCGGATCACTACCACGTTGTCGGGTTCGCCGGTCGACACGAGCGTCTTCGTGAGCCCCGCGTCGAGCATCTGCACGGTCGCAAACACGAAGATCACGAGCGCCATCCCGCCGGCGGTCAGCGCGGTGGTGAGCCGCCGGGTCCACAGGTTGCGCGCGATGTAGTTGAGCGGGATCGCCATGTGCCCGCCTAACCGATTGCCCTGAGGCCTTCGACGACGCGCACGCGCGCCGCCTGCCACGCCGGCACGATCGCCGCCGCGAAGCCGACCGCGACCGAGCACGCGGCCTGCAGCACGACCGTCTCGGTCGACACCTTGAACACCGGGAAGATGCCGCCGGCCGCCTGCTTGAAGAGACTCGCGGCGGGCGGCGTCGCGAGGATCCCGAGCCCGCCGCCGGCCACCGCGATCACGACCGATTCGCCGAACACGATCAGCGCGAGGAAGCCGGGGCCGAAGCCGAGCGCCTTCAGCGTCGCGTATTCGGCTGTGCGCTCGCGCGCGCTCATTGCCATCGCGTTGGCCATCACGGCCATGATGATCAGGATCACCACGTACGACACGAGGCGGATCGCCGCGATGATCTGGTTCGACATCGCGACGAAGCCGAGCTGGAACGCCTGCTCGGTTTCGGTGAGCGTCTCGGCGAGCGAGTTCTTGAACACCGCGTCGACGTTGCGCGCGATCGACGCGCCGTCGTCGGGGTTCGCGACGCCGAGCACGAACACGCCGACCTGGTCGGCCTGCTTCGGCGTGCGCTGGCGCACCGTCTCGTTCAGGTATTCCCAGTGGAACACCAGCTGCCGCGTGATCGTCGAGTCGTCGCGGCCGTCCAGGATGCCGCGTACGACGAAATCCCACGTGCCCGGGTAGATCGTGCCCTTCAGCGGGATCACGTCGCCGATCTTGAAGCCGAACTGCGTCGCGAGCTGGCGACCGACGAGGCAGCCGCGGCGGTCGCGGTCGTAGTCGGCGCGCTGCTGCGCCGGGATGATGAATTCCGGGTACAGGTCGAGATAGTTGTCCGATACCGCGAAGCTCGCGAAGAAGTTCTTCGGGTCGCGGTAGATGCCGCCGAACCAGTTCGAGCGGACCACGGCCGTCACGCCTTCGACGCCGCGGATCCGGTTCTCGTCGCTCACGGGCAGCGGAAACACGAGCGAGATCGCGTTGCGCGTGACGAGCCGCCCGCTGGAGGCAGCGGCCGCGCCCGCGTACCACGCGTCGACCACGGTGTGCAGCAGCCCGAACGCGAGCACGGCGATGGTGAGCCCGAGCACGGTCAGCAGCGTGCGCAGCCGGTGCCGCATCGCATTGCGCGCGATCAGCTTCAGCACGTACATTGCGCGCGCTCCCGGAGCCGGTCAGCCGGCGTGCCCATCGATCAGCTCCCCTTTTTCCAGATGCACGAGCGAGCGCGCGGCGCCGGCCGCGTGCGCGTCGTGGGTCACCATGATGATCGTCTTGCCGAGCTCGGCGTTCATCCGCTGCAGCATCGCGAGCACGTCGGTGGCCGACGTGCGGTCGAGGTCGCCGGTCGGCTCGTCGGCGACGATCAGCACCGGATCGGTGATCAGCGCGCGCGCGATCGCGACACGCTGCTGCTGGCCGCCCGACAGCTCGGACGGGTAATGGCTCGTCCGGTCGCCGAGGTTCACCATGTCGAGCACGAGTTCGACGCGCTCGCGCCGCTCGCGGCGCGACAGGTGGGTGAGCATCAGCGGCAGCTCGACGTTCTCGAACGCGGTGAGCACCGGCATCAGGTTGTAGAACTGGAAGATGAAGCCGACGTTCGCCGCGCGCCATTCGGCCAGTTGCGCCTCCGCGAGCAGCGAGATGTCGAGCCCGCCCACGCGCAGCTCGCCGCTGTCGGGCCGGTCGATGCCGGCCACCAGGTTCAGCAGCGTGCTCTTGCCGGAGCCGGACGGCCCCATCAGCGCGACGAAGTCGCCTTCGCGGATATCGAGCGTGATGTCGGTCAGCACGGGCACGATCTGGTTGCCGCGCCGGTACGACTTCGCGACGTGGCTGATCTCGACGAGGGGCGGCGGAGCGTCGTTCACGCGTGCGCTACTTCTTCGCGACGGTCACTTTCGCGCCGTCCTTCAGCTTCGCACCCGGCGCGAGCACGACCGTGTCGCCGGGATTCACGCCGGTGAGCGCGACGAGTTCGCCGATCCGCATGCCCCGCGTCACGGACACGGCGCGCACCACATCGTCCTTCACGACGAACACGACCGGCCGCCCGTCGCGCTCCACGACCGCGCTGGCCTGCACGGCCGTCACGGGCCGCCGGTCCTGCGCCGACACGGGCTTCGACAGGAACGCGATCTTCGCGCTCATGTCGGGCAGCACGCGGTCGTCGCGGTCGACGAAGCGCACCTTCACGAGCACGGTGGCCTTCGAACGGTCGACGGTCGGCACGATGCGCGACACGCGGCCCGCGAAGCGCATGTCGGGCAGCGCGTCGAGCTGGATCTCGCACGGCTGCTCGGCGCGGATCTTCGCGATGTTCGATTCGGCGACGTCGGCCTCGACCTCGAGCGTGTCCATGTCGGCGATCGTCACGACCGCGCCCTTGCTGTCCGATGCGGACGAGAACGGCGTGATGTTGTCGCCGACGTTCGCGTGCTTCGCGAGCACGATGCCGTCGAACGGCGCGCGGATCACCGTCTGGTCGACCGCGACCTGCGCGGCCTGCGCGTTGGCCTCGGCGGACGCGATCGCGGCCTGGTCGCTGTTGAGCGTCGCGCGCGCCTTGTTCACGCGGGCCGTGTCGGTGTCGAGCTGCGCGGCCGGCACGGCGCCGCGCGGCGCGAGCGCCGACGTGCGGCGCAACGCGATCTCCGCATCCTTCAGTTCCGCCTGCGCGACGCCGAGGTTCGCGCGGGACACCTGCACCTGCGCGCGCGCCTGCGCGAGCGATGCCCGCACGTCGTTGCTTTCGAGCCGCGCGATGATCTCGTCCTGCTTCACACGCGTGCCTTCGAGCACGCCGAGCCATTCGACGCGCCCCTGGCCCTTCGACGCGACCGCGGCCTTGCGCTGCGGCACGACGTAGCCGGTCGCATTGAGCTGCGTGTCGTTCTGGTACGGGTAGGCGGACGTGACGGCGGTGGTTTCGACAGCCGGCCGGCCGGTGAGTGCGAGGCCGGCGGCAAGCGCGCCGATGACGAGCGCGGCGGCCACCGCATAGCGGAGCCACCGGCGACGGCGTGGCGCCGGTGCGGGCGGACGCCGGTCGATCTTCAGTTTGTCCAGGTTGTGATCGGGCAATTTGAGCGCCTCGAGACGGCGGCGGTCTGGCGACCGGCCGCGATCCGGTTTCCGGGGAAAGGGACGGATGGACGCCAGTATAAGCGTCGCCCCGACGGTGCGCGAGCCGGTTTGCAGCGCCGCCGCGGCGGCCGCCGGACGGGGCGCCGGCCCGGGATACGCGTGCTCCCCCGGGGAAACCCGAGGGGCGCAAGCAACGTGTCAACTTGCCGCGAACACGGTGCGTTATGGAACCAGTGCGTCAGGTTTTGTCCCGACGGCACGGCGCAAGCCGGCCTCGCGGCCTGGGGCTCCGATGCGAATGCCTCGCATCTTTACTGACCGGTACGTTTGATTTTTTCTCCGCTAAAGGAAGAACAATGAAGAAGACGCTCGCTTCGATCATCGCCGCAGCATTCGCACTCGCATCGGTTTCGGCATTCGCACAGGCGTCCGCGCCGGCAGCCGACACGTCGGCAGCCGCTCCGGCACCGGCCAAGAAGGATCACAGCAAGCCGAAGCACCAGCTGAAGCGCCACGGTTCGGCCAAGGGCAAGGCGAAGGCCGAAGCCGCATCGGCCGCCGGCACGAACGACGCAGGCGCGCAGAACTAAGAAGCGCGTTGCGCGGCGGCCGGCACCGCCGGCCGCCAGTCGCGAGACCCCGCATGTTCACGCATGCGGGGTTTTGTTTTTTTCAGGCCTCGTGTTCATCGGCGGGCGGCGGTGGCGGCGCGCGCATCGCGTCGACCACCGTGCGCATGCGCCGCCAGTGCGAGCCTTCCCAGAACACGCGCCGGCACACGTCGCACGCGGCGAAGCGCCGGTGCCGCTGCCGGACGCCGGCCGGCACGCGCGGCGCGGCAGCGGCCGCGTCGAGCGGATGCAGCGGCGCATTGCAGCGCAGGCACAGCCGGAACGGCCGCATGTGCGGCGCGAGATCGAGCCGCGCGAACAGTTCGCGCAACTGGTCGGCCGGCTGCAGCGCGTGCAGGTAGCAGCCGCGCTCGACCGCGCGCCGCTTGAGCAGCTCGCGGTCGCGGGTCAGCACGATCCGGCCCTCTCGTGCGGCGAGCGCCGCCAGCGCGTCGTCGCGGTAGTGGTTGTCATAGCAGGTGTCGAAGCCCGCGAGGCGCAGCAGTTGCGCGAGGCCGCCGAGATGCGCGTCGGCGACGAAGCGCCATTGCGCTGGTGGCGGCGCGGCGGCCCCGTTCACGGCAGCCGTCCGTGCGCGCTCCGGAAAGGCTTCGACCCGGTCGCCGTCGTCGAGCGGCCGGTCGAGCGCGGCCGGCGCATCGTTCACGCACAGCCGGCCGATTTCGGTGTGCGGGACGCCGAGCGCCTCGATCGCGTGCTTCACCGTCGCGTCGCGCGCGCATGCGTGCCCGAACGCGCGGTCGCGCTGGGCGCGCGGGAGAAAGGCGTTCAGTTCGTCGTGGAAGCGGAAGGTCGCGGTCACCATGCGGGCAGTATGGCACCGCGCTCGGCCGGCCGTGTGCCCTGCAGCCGCCACGCATCTGTGTTTAACTCCCCGCTTCACGGAGCGAAGGAGCGGGAAATGGATCTCGGATTTATCGGGCTGGGTGAAATGGGGCAGGCAATTGCGACGAACCTGCTGAAGGCCGGGCACACGGTGCGGGTCTGGAACCGGTCGCGCGAGCGCGCCGAGCCGCTCGCGGCCGTCGGCGCGCAGATCGTCGACACGCCGGCCGACGCGTTTCGCGGCGACGCGGTGTTCTCGATGCTGGCCGACGACGCCGCGGCGCGCGCGATCTTCGACGACGCGCTGCTCGCCCAGGCGCCGCGCGGCCTGATCCACGTGAACATGGCGACGGTGTCGGTCGCGCTGGCCGAATCGCTCGCGCACGCGCATGCGTCGCGCGGCATCCATTACGTCGCCGCGCCGGTGATGGGGCGGCCCGACGTCGCGGCCGCCGCGCGCCTGACGATCATGGCGGGCGGCCCGGCCGAGGCGATCGACCGCGTGCAGCCGCTGTTCGACGCAATCGGCCAGAAGACCTGGCGGTTCGGGTCGCTGCCGCAGCATGCGAACGTTGCGAAGATCGCCGCGAACTTCACGCTCGCGTCGGCGATCGAGACGCTCGGCGAAGCCTCTGCCTTGCTCGGCGCGCACGGCGTCGCAATGCGCGACTTCCTCGACGTGATCACCGGCAGCGTGTTTCCGGGCCCCGTCTACGAAGGCTACGGCTCGATGATCGCCGAGCGGCGCTACGAGCCCGCGCGCTTCAAGGCGCGCCTCGGGCTGAAGGACGTTCGCCTCGCGCTGGAAGCGGGCGACGCCGTGTCGGTGCCGCTGCCGGTCGCGAGCGTCGTGCGCGACAACCTGCTCGACGCGCTCGCGCACGGCGGCGGCGAGCAGGATTTCGCGGTGCTCGGCGAAGTCGCGCTGCGCCGCGCGGGCCGCTGAGCCGTCGCGCGACAGAAGTCCGGCGCACCGGCATAATCGACGTTTCGTTTTCCCTTACATCGATGCAGAGGCGGGCATGAACTTGCATACGTGGTGGCTTTTCGTGGCGACGGTGTTCGTCGTGTCGGCGATTCCGGGCCCGAACATGCTGCTGGTGATGACGCATGGCGCGCGGCACGGGCTGCGGCGTTCGACGTGGACGATGGCCGGCTGCCTCAGCGCGCTGGTGCTGATGCTGTCGGTGTCGGCGGCGGGCCTCGGCGCGGTGCTCGAAGCGTGGCCGGCGATGTTCAACACGTTGCGCTTCGCGGGCGCGGCCTACCTGATCTACCTCGGCGTGAAGGCGTGGCGCGCACGCGTCGACGACGCGCAGCCGGCCGCCGACGTCGACACCGTGCCGCGCCAGGCCGCGCCGGCATCGCGCGGGACGCTGTTCCGCAACGGCTTTCTGGTCGCGGGCAGCAACCCGAAGGCGATCCTGTTCGCGGCTGCGCTGCTGCCGCAGTTCATCAACGCGGCCGAGCCGACGCTGCCGCAGTTCGGCATTCTCGTCGTCACGTTCGCGGTGATCGAGGTGAGCTGGTATCTCGTCTACGCGTCGTTCGGCACGCGCATCGGCGCGACGCTGAAGAGCCAGAGCGTGGCGAAGATCTTCAACCGGCTGACGGGCGGGCTGTTCGTCGGCTTCGGCGCAATGATGGCGCTGGTTCGTCACTGATTTCGTACTGACACCGGTGCGCCGAACGCCCCGTCCCTCGCAAGAGGGTGGGGCGTTCTGCTTTTCGGGCCTCCGTCACGCGCTTGCTTAAGCACGCGGGCGCGTCCATGCGGCCGCGCCGGCCCCGCGTCCGGCCGTGAGCCCGAAGACGGCGGCCGCGCCGGCGAACGCAAACCCCACGCCGCACACCGCGCTCCACCCGCCCCAGGCCCACGCGGTGCCAGCGAGCACCGCGCCGAGCGCGCCGCCGATGAAGAACAGCCCGACGAACAGACCGTTCAGGCGGCCGCGCGCGGCCGGGTTCAGCAGGTTGATCTCGCGGCGGCCGATCGTCTGGTCGACGATGACACCCGCATCGAGCAGCGCCGCGCCGCCGGCCAGCAGTGCGAGCGCGAGGCCGCGATGCAGGTGTGCGTCGAAGCCGAACCAGCCGGCACCCGCGATCCCGAGCACGACGAGCGCCACGAGCATCGTGCCGTGCGCGATCCGCTGCGCGGCCGGGCCATGGCCGTGGTCGCCGGCACGGCCCGCGAGCGGCGTGACGATCGCGCCGCTGGCGCCGGCGAACGCGAACAGCGCAATACCGTGCAGGTCGAGGCCGAACGGCGGCTGCGCGAGCCGCAGCCCGACCGCGGTCCAGAATGCGCTGAACGCGGCCATCGCGAGCGCGGCCGACAGCGCATGCCGGCGCAGCACCAGCTCGTCGGCGAGCAGGCGCCCCATCGACGCAAGCAGCGTGCGGTAGCCGGCCGAGATCGACGGCGTGCGCGACGGCAGGCGCAGCGCGAGCACCACGGCGATCGCGGCATTCGCGAGCGCGGCCAGCACATAGAACCCGCGCCAGCCGGCCGAGCCCGCAATCAGGCTCGCGAGCGGCCGCGACAGCAGGATGCCGAGCATCAGCCCGCTCATCACGTTGCCGACCGCGCGGCCGCGCTGCGCCTCGGGCGCCATCGACGCGGCCATCGGCACGAGCATCTGGATCACGCTCGACGCGGCGCCGGCCACGAGCGTTGCCAGCAGGAATACGGTGCCTGATCGCGTGAACGCCGGCAGCGCGAGCGCGGCCGCGCACGCGGCCAGCGTCGTGACGATCAGGCGGCGGTTCTCGAGCAGGTCGACGAGCGGGACGAGCAGCACGAGCCCGGCCGCGTAGCCGAGCTGCGGCAGCATCGCGACGAGGCCGGCCAGGCCGGACGGCAGGTGCAGGTCGGCGCTGATCGGGCCCGTCAGCGGCTGCGCGGCGAACAGGTCCATCACGATCACGCCGACCGTCGCGGCGAAGAACAGTGTCATGCCGGCGCTCAGCGCGGGCGGCGTGCCGGCCGGCGCGCTGACGGGCGGGCGCGCGGCGGCGGGGCAAGGGTTGGCAGGGCAGTTCATCGGAAGCCTGGCGAATGGGTCGAAGGAGTCCCCATCGTAGGTGTCCGATGTTTATGCGACAATTGAAATATCTATAACATGATTATGCGAGTTTGTTTTGAATACGCGTGATCTCCAGGCATTCGTCGCGGTGGTCGACAGCGGGTCGATGGTCGCCGCGGCCGCGAAGCTCCACCTGACGCAGCCGGGCCTGACACGGCGTGTGCAGAACCTCGAAACGCTGCTCGGCATGCCGCTGCTGGAGCGGCAAAGCAAGCCGCTGAAGCCGACCGCCGCCGGGCGCGACGTCTACGCGCTCGCGCGCAACGTGCTCGGCGCGGTCGACGAGCTGATGGCGGCGGGCGCGCCGGACAGTGAGCCGTCGGGCGAGCTGCGCATCGGCGTGCCGCCGTTCCTGTCCGAGCTGGCGCTCGAGCAGCCGATCGACCGGCTGCGTGACGCG
Source organism: Burkholderia sp. AU38729 (assembly GCF_020419725.1). Lineage (NCBI taxonomy): Bacteria > Pseudomonadati > Pseudomonadota > Betaproteobacteria > Burkholderiales > Burkholderiaceae > Burkholderia > Burkholderia sp. AU38729. The sequence continues at coordinate 58,234 of NZ_JAIZQO010000020.1, forward strand.
TTTCCGCGCCTCACGCTGCGGGTGACGGCCGGCTGGTCGCCGGCGTTGATGCAAGGCGTCGAGCGGGGCACGCTCGACGTCGCGGCCGTGATGGTGCCGGCCAGTTCGACGCTGCCCGACACGTTCACGTCGACGCTGATCGGCACGCAGCCGACGGTGCTCGTCGCCGCGCGCGACTATCCGCTGCCGGACGGTCCGCTGTCGATCGACACGCTGTCGGGTTTTCCGTGGGTGCTGAGCCAGGACGGCTGCGGGATGCGTTCGGCGCTGAGCCGCATGCTCGGCGCGGCCGGGCTGCCGTTCGACGTCGCGGTCGAGGCGTTCGGCTCGGAGCTGCAGTTGTCGCTCGTCGCGCGCGGCGCGGGCATCGGCATCGCGGCGCCGAACGCGCTGGCGCGCAGCGCGCATCGCGATGCGCTGAGGGTGGTGGAAACCGTGGGGCTGGAGACGCGGATCAACGTGTGGATCGTGCACGGCGCGCTGCCTGGCCGGCTGGTGCGGCCCGTCGCGCTGCTGCGCGATGCGCTGGGCGAAGTGCTCGACCGGGTAAACAGGGTGGGGTCAGGTGCGGTAAAGGCGGTCTAGAGGCGACGTTCGAGGGAAAATCCTTATTTTCTCTACGGAAATGTTGCATTGCGGAAACTGTTTCGCTATAGTTGCACCTGTCTCCTCCATGTCTCCTCTGATATGGATTCAGCCCGCCTCTTAGGCGGGCTTTTTTTTGCCTGCGATTTTGTCGCGGCCTTCCATTCGTCGTCGGTCGCTGCGCTCAGAACTTGTACGTCATCCCGACGTAGCTGATGATCGGGTCGGCCTTCAGGTCCGATTTCGACTCCGAGAGCACCGTGCCGTCGGCCGCCTTGATCGTCACCGTCGACGTCGTCTTCAGCGGGATGTACGTGACCGACGCGATCAGCCCGAAATGCTCCGTCATGTTGTACTGCAGGCCCGCGTTGAACACAGGCTGCCATGACGACGACGCCTTCGCCTCCACCGATGTCGTACCCGGCTTGCCCGCGCCCGCCGCGAGAACCGCGCCGAGGTTGTCCTGCGTCTGCTTGATGAAGTTCGTGTTGAGCTGCAGGTCGCTGAACCAGTTGTACGACACGCCGAGGCCGAGGAACGGCCGGAACTTCGCGTTCGCCGCGCCGAAGTAGTACTGCAGGATCGCCGCCGGGCTCCACTGCCGCACGCTCTTCACGATCGGATTGACCGAGGCCAGCCCGATGTTCTGCGTGCCGAGCGCGCCGGCCGGGCCCGGCGGCTTGATCGTGCCCTGGCCCGACACCTTGAACACCGGCGGCACGCCGGCCACCGACGTGACCGCGATATGGTCGGTCAGGAAGTGGCTGACCGTCAGGCCCACGGTGTCGGCGCCGCTCGTGTGCAGCCCGGTGCCCGGCGACGTGAACGACGGCGGCAGCCGCAGCGGCGTGTTGATCGGCGTCGGCGCGACGTTGGTCGTCATCGGCGTGCTGCTCTGCTGCGGCATGATATGGAACCAGCCCAGCGTCACGACGTTGCTGCCGGCGCTCTGCGCATGCGCCGCGAGCGGCGCCACGGCGGCGGCGCTCGCCGCCGCGCAGAGAAGGGTCTTCTTCATCACGGCTCTTCCCTCCGCTTACTGGACGAATGCGCCGATCGTGAAATACGGCGTCGATCCCGCGTTGTCGAGGAAACCGAACACGCCACCCGTGAAGATGAACTTGCCGGTCGGCGACGTGCTGCCCGAGCCCGTGTGAATCGTCGTGACCGTGCCAGGCACCTTCTGCGTGTAGTCGAGATCGAGCGCGGTCGCGAGCGAGGCCTGCGACGCGTTGAACGGATCGAGCAGCGTGGCCTGCTTGTCGATCAGCGCGGTGGTCCGGTAGTCGAACTGGCTGTCGACGCCGATGTACTCGCCGTTCTGCGAGCCGAGCGCGATCGCCGTCTGCGGCGCGAGGATCGAGATGCTCGATTCGTCGTCGGCGGTGAGGCCCGGCACGCCGTTGCTGTCGGGCGTCGGGTTCGGGTTCGCGACGCCCGTGCGCACGAGGATCGGCACGAGCTGGTTGCGCAGCTTGCCGACGATCATGAAGCCCTTGCCCTGCGGCGTCGCCGACAGCGTCGGCTTCAGCTGGCTCGCGTAGTTGTTCGACTGGAACGCGCCGCTGCCGTCGGCCGACTGCACGAAGTTCGTGCCCTGCTGCGCGCACGCGCCGCCGGCGAACTGGCCGGTCGTGTCGCACTTGGTCCACGTGCCGTCCGCATTGATCGTCACCTTCGCGTCGATCGACGCCGGCGCGAACTTCTGCGACGGCACTTCGCCGAAGCCGACGTGGCTGTACGTGCCCGCGACCTTCGTGATGTCGGTTTCGATCGACGAGAAGCCGATGAACGGGTAGTACGGGAACTTCGTATCGGGCACCGCGGCCTGGCCGAGCACGCCGTCGAACTGGATTTCCTTGCCGGGGATCGTGCCGCCCGCGACGCCGAAGCCGACGAAGATGCGTGCCGGACGCGACGCATCGAGGCTCGCGCCGTTCAGCCGGAACGCGCACTGGTTCAGCTTGTTGGTCGGCAGCAGCGTTTCCTGCGTGAGCGTGCCGCTGTCGATGGTGCCCGCGCGGGTCGGCGTGACGGTGCCGGTCTTTTGCGGCACCGCCGATTCGACGTAGGTGACCTGCCAGGTCATCTTGGTCGTGTCGAGCTGGACTTTCGCGAGCTCGCCGCTGCCCGCGCCGCCCGTGAACACGGTGTTGTAGTCGAGCGTGGCGGGGCAAAGCCGGTCTTCGACGAGCGGGGGCGGGTTGTCGCCGCCGCTGCCGCTGCCGCCGCAGGCGGAAAGAAGGGGGGCGGCAAAGGCCGCCGCCAGAATGAGGTTGCGCTTCATGTTGCTCCTCCAGATTTGTCTTGTGCGGCGGCCAGCTCCCTGTCGGCCGCTTCTGTTGGTCGTGCTCGTCCTGCTTGCGCCGTGCCGAGCGCCTTCGTGCCTTCCCAGCGTCACGCGACGGCGGTCAGCCCGCCGCCGCGCCCTCGTTCGCTACTTGCTGATCTGCGCGCCCACGCCGAAGTACGGGGTCGACGACGTCGTCGAATTCGCCGACGTCGGCGTGACGCCGCCGTTCACCGTGCCCTGGATCAGCGCCGCATACAGGCCGCCCGTCGCGATCACCACGCCGGAAGCGGCCGTGCCGCTCTTCGGAATCGTCGTCGCGTTCAGCAGGCCGGGCGTCGCCTGGCCGTAGTCGAGCGTGAAGCCGTCTTCCTCGGCCTGCGTGCTCGGGTTGATGAACGACGCGTTGCTGCCGCGGATCAGGGCCGCCGTGTACTTGAAGTTCGAGTCCGCGCCCGCGTAACCGCCGTCGATCGCGCCCGACGTGATCGCCGTCGCCGCGCCGAGCACCGCGATGCCCGATTCGTCGTCGACCTGCGCATCGAGGTGCAGCGGCGGCGTGCCGAGGTTCACGTTGCCCGTGCGTACGATCACCGGCACCGTCGCGCCATTGAGCTGGCCGATCACCATGTGCGCGGTCGCCGACTTGCCGGTCGCGCCGGTCGGCAGTTGCGTCTGTGGCAGTATCTGCGGGGCCTTCGTGCTGTCGAAGTAGCCGCCGTTCGCGCTCGCCTTCCACGGATCGCCGGTCGTCTGGCAGCCGCCTGAGCCGCTCGACGTGCACGCGCCGTTCGCGTCGAACGTCTCGCTCGAGTTCGAACCCTTCGTCGCGTAGTTGCTCGACGGCACGAGGTGATAGATCAGCGCGTTGTACGTGCCCGGCAGCTTCGTGAGGTCGGTCGTCGTGTTCGCGAAGCCGAGGAACGGATAGAAGTCGAAGTGTCGGTTCGGCACCTGGCCGATGTTCTGGAGCACGCCCGGGATGATCGTCAGCCCGTCGTACTGGATCGTCGCGCCCGGAATGCCGCCGCCCGCGACACCCATGCCGACCAGCAGCATCGGCGGGTTCGCCTGGTTGAAGTCGGCGGCCGTCGAGTACGTCGCGCCGTTCGGCGCCTTGCCCGAGCCCGGCGTGAGGATGAACGCGCAGCGCGTCTGCTCCGCGGTCGGCAGCACGCCGGTCGGCGGGTGCATGACCGCCCCGGTGATCGTCGTGCCGACGCGGCTCGGCGTGACCGTGCCGGTCGCGAGCGGAATCGGCGATTCGAGCCACTTGAGCGTGTAGGTCATCGCCACCGCGTCGATGTTGACGCTGACGATCTCGCCGCTACCGGCGCCGCCGAGGTACGTGCTCTTCACGATGTCGGCGTTGGCCGGGCACAGCGCACCGTTGATGGGCTGTGACGGCGGCGGCCCTTGCGTGCCGCAGCTGGATCCGGAACATTGGGGCGCATTGATCGGCGCGGGTGCGCCGCCGTCCCCCCCACCACATGCAACCAGGAAAGGGGCAATGGCAAAGGCCGTTGCCACCCCCTTCGATAAGGTGTGCGACATGCCGCTGTCTCCAATCGTTTAATTGTGCGAGCTAATGTCGCCGCCTTGATTTTTGCTGTCAATTGATGAACCCGTCTAAAAAAGGCGATTGAAACGGGCATCGTGTATTGAATCCTTGTCCGACACGGCATTCGGTAAGAATTAAAACGTGAGACGGGCTTCCGAAAGCGGCCGGAGTGGGGGGCGTGCGACGCCGGACAGGCCGGCGCAGAGCCTTCCTGCGTATAACGGCAGCGTTTAAAGCGGCGGTATCCGGTTTATCCCTATTCGGGATTGACTGGATAAAGAAGGGGCGGGATTAATTCACTGGTAATCGCGCAATGGAAAGCTTGTAAATATTTGTAAATGCGCGATCCGGAATTTTTTATATATTGCCTGACAGGGATAAACAAAAAGCCGGCCAGTGGCCGGCTTTGCATTGCATGCGACGCTGAATCAGCGTTTGAGACCTGCGTCCTCGGCCGCGCCGATGCTCAGGTTCATGCACTGGATCGCGGCGCCCGATGCGCCCTTGCCGAGGTTGTCGAGGCGCGCGACCGTGACGAAGCGCTCCGCGTTGCCGAACACGAACAGGTCGACCCGGTTCGTGTCGTTGTTCGCCTGCACGTCGAAGAAGCCGCCGTCGAGGTTCGCGTCCGCATCGAACGGGGCGACGCGCACGAATGCTTCGTCCGCGTAGTACTCGGCGAACACGCGCTGCACGTCCTGCGGCGTCGTGCGTTTCGCGAGCTGCTCGGGCGTGAAGTAGGTCGTCACCGCGAGACCCTTCAGGAACGGCCCGACGATCGGCGTGAAGATCGGCGGGTTCGCGAGGCCCGTGTGCGCGGCCATTTCCGGCAGGTGCTTGTGCGTGAGGCCGAGCGCGTACGGGCGCGGGCTCGCGAGCTTGCCGCCCGGCGTGGCGTTTTCATAGTCGGCGATCATCGCCTTGCCGCCGCCGCTGTAGCCGGTGATCGAGTAGCTGTGCGCGGCGAACGTCGGTGCGACGATGCCCGCATCGACGAGCGGACGCATCGCGAGCACGAAGGCCGACGCGTGGCAGCCCGGCACGGCGATGCGCTTCGACGTGCGAATCTTCTCGCGCTGCGCGCGGGTCAGTTCCGGCAGGCCGTACGCCCAGTCGGCGCTGGTGCGGAACGCGGTGCTCGCGTCGATCAGCGTCGTGTTCGGGTTCTCGACGAGCGACGCCGATTCGCGCGATGCAACGTCCGGCAGGCACAGGAACGTGACGTCCGACGCGTTGATCAGGCGGCGGCGCTCTTCGACGTCCTTGCGCTTCGCTTCATCGATGCGCAGGATCTCGATGTCGCTGCGTGCCGACAGGTATTCGAAGATCTTGAGGCCGGTCGTGCCTTCCTGGCCGTCGACAAAAACTTTGGTGCTCATTTCGCTCTCACTGAATGAAACGGGGGCCCGCGCCCTGAATCCGCCATTTTAAGACGTCATCCGGCGGGCCTGCACCGCGCGGGGCGAAAAAAAGACGGCCGGCGGGCCGTCTTGTGTCCCTATGTCGCCCGCCGGAGCGGGCGCCAGGGCAGGCTCAGCCGCGGCCGGCGACCCACCGGGCGGTCGCTTCGGCAACCCGCCGGCCGAATGCCTTGCCGGTCTCGAGGTCGCCCGGCAGCGGGCCTTCGTCGGGCGTCGAATCCGCCGGCGACTGCGCGAGCAGGCCCGTCGAGCCGCCCAGGTAGTTGATGTCGTTGCGCGTGGCCGCCTTCGAGTTGGCCGGCATCAGGCTCGTGCCGACCCACACCATCCCATGCTGCATCGACAGCGTGACGAAATATTGAATCGTCGAGAACTTGTCGCCGTTCATCGTCGCGGAGTTCGTGAAGCCCGCGGCGATCTTGTCCTTCCATTTCTGCGTGAACCACGCTTTCGACGTCGCGTCGGCAAACTGCTTGAACTGCGCCGACGGGCCGCCCATGTAGGTCGGCGCGCCGAAGACGATCGCGTCGGCCGCGTCGAGCGCGGCCCAGCCCGCGTCGTCGACGTCGCCGACGGCGAGCAGGCGCACGGTCGCGCCGGCGTCCTGCGCGCCCGCGTGCACGGCCTCGGCCAGTTTCTGCGTGTGACCGTAGCCGCTGTGATAGACGATGACGATGTTCGACATGAAGCGTTCTCCGGAAAGGAACGGGAACGGCGGACCGCAGGCTCGCCGCGTCACGCGTCGCCGGTGGGCGGCGCGACGGATGCGCGGCATGGCGCCGCGACCGGTGACGACGAGTCTAGCAAGCCGAAATGACGGGAGAACGCGTGAGCGCGGAGAACACCATTTCGCGGCGGCCGGCAATCGCGGTGGCGTGCGATGCCTGGCGCCCCATGCGCGTTACTGCCCGTAGTTGACCGTGAGTTGCGCGGTACCGATCGCCAGCGTGCCGATCTCGTGTTCGAACATCGGCGCGGGGCGGCCCTGCGCGACGCGCAGGTCGTCGCCCTTGAGCGCATAGACGGTGATCACGTAGCGGTGCGGCTTGCCCGGCGGCGGGCACGGGCCGCCGTAGCCGTCGATCCCGAAGTCGTTGCGCGCCTCGCTCGCGCCGATGCGCCGCAGGAACCCGGACGCGCTCGCGTCGGCGGGCAGGCTCGTGACCGTCGCCGGAATGCCCGCCACCGCCCAGTGCCACCAGCCGTGCCCCGGCGCATCGGGATCGAAGACCGTGACCGCATAGCCGCGCGTGCCGGCCGGCGGGTTGTGCCAGGCGAGCTGCGGCGAGTGGTTGCCGCCCTTGCAGTCGCCGCGGTCGAACACGTTCGCGGCGCGGACGCGCCCGCCCGGCGTCAGGTCGTCGCTCGTCACGGTGAACGGGCCTTCCGCATGCGCGGGCAGGGCGGAGAGGGCGGCGGCGTAAAGGAGGACGACGAGGAACGGCGACGGGCGACCCGATGGCGCAGGCGGAGTGATCCGGCGATCCACACGCATATGGCGCTTCTCCCGTCACGTGGGCCGGACCGATGCGTCCGGCATTGTTGGCGTAGTGCGTTGCCTGCGCAGCTGATGGCAGCGATGGATCAAGTCTAGCATTAGGGTTCGATGAGCGACGCACGCCGCGACCCGTGGTCGCGGTCGTTTTGCGCACGAATCGGCGGACGCAAATTCGACGGACGAAAAAAAGCCGCCCGCGATGAAGCGGGCGGCTCGTTCAGCCAGGACGCCGGCCGGCGGGCCGGCGCGGCGTCAGTCCTTCGGGGACGTTGCGCCGCCGTGCGCAGCCGACCACTCGGCCGGTGCGTGCAGGAATTTCTCGACTTCGTCGAGCGTCTTCGTCTCGAAGTAGCCCGAGGCCTTCGCGACGCGCAGCACGTCCCACCACGTGGCGAGCGCGTGCAGGTCGACGTCGATGTCCTTCAGGACCGACACGCTTTCCTTGAAGATGTTGTAGTGGAACAGCACGAAGCAGTGGTTCACCGTCGCGCCGGCGGTGCGCAGCGCGTTGACGAAGTTGATCTTGCTGCGGCTGTCGGTCGTCAGGTCTTCCACCAGCAGCACGCGCGAGCCCTCTTCCAGATGGCCTTCGATCTGCGCGTTGCGGCCGAAACCCTTCGGCTTTTTGCGCACGTACTGCATCGGCACCATCATCCGGTCGGCGATCCAGGCCGCGAACGGGATGCCGGCCGTTTCGCCGCCCGCCACCGCGTCGATCTGCTCGAAGCCGATATCGCGCGTGATCGTCGTTTCAGCCATTTCCATCAGCGCGCGGCGCACGCGCGGATACGAAATCAGCTTGCGGCAGTCGATATAGACGGGGCTTGCCCAGCCGGACGTGAAGATGAACGGTTTTTCTGCGTTGAAGTGCACTGCCTGTACTTCGAGCAGGATTTTGGCGGTCGTATCCGAGATCGACTGACGATCGTAGCCTGTCATGGGCATTCCTTGGGTGATGAGCGAAGAGCGGGCGCGGGCCCGGTGGCGCAGCAAGGGGAACCTGCCCAGGGGGCCGGGGCGCGATCGGAGGGCCAATCGCATCGCTGCGCGCGTAGCCGGCTATTTTACCCGATTCAGGCCGGTTTTCGGCGGAATTCGCGCGGGTTCGCCGCGCGGCTCACCACCGGCGAAACAAGCGGGGCCGGATCGCTCGCACGCTGATGCGGAGGATGCGGCGCTGCACCAACATGCGTCATTTAGGGGGTGTACACTAGGCGGCCCTTAGAAATCGTTCAGTACTTTGTACTTTCCTCTTGCCATCCGCCAAGGTTCGATGGCGTGCCGACCCGGCGCGTCGCGTGCCGTCTCGCAGTCGACCACCCCCTCGATTCAAGCAGACGCGGCCGAAGGTGCTGCGTACTGAACCGTCAATATTTCGCATGTCTCTCGCAGGTCAATCATGGACGAACAACTGAAGCAGGCCGCACTCGCTTATCACCTGAACCCGAAACCCGGCAAGATTTCGGTCACCCCGACCAAGCCGCTGTCGAACCAGCTCGATCTGTCGCTCGCGTATTCGCCGGGCGTCGCCGCAGCGTGCGAAGCGATCCACGCCGATCCGCTCGACGCGCAGAAGTACACGTCGCGCGGCAACCTCGTCGGCGTGATCACGAACGGCACCGCCGTGCTCGGCCTCGGCAACATCGGCCCGCTCGCCGCGAAGCCGGTGATGGAAGGCAAGGGCTGCCTCTTCAAGAAATTCGCGGGCATCGACGTGTTCGACATCGAACTGTCGGAGTCCGACCCCGACAAGCTCGTCGAGGCGATCGCGATGCTCGAGCCGACGCTCGGCGGCATCAACCTCGAGGACATCAAGGCGCCGGAATGCTTCTACATCGAGCAGAAGCTGCGCGAGCGCATGAAGATCCCCGTCTTCCACGATGACCAGCACGGCACCGCGATCATCGCGTCGGCCGCGATCCTGAACGGCCTGAAGGTCGTCGGCAAGAAGCTGTCCGAAGTGAAGCTCGTGTGCTCGGGCGCGGGCGCGGCAGCGATCGCGTGTCTGGACCTGCTGGTGAACCTCGGCCTGACGAAGTCGAACATCCTCGTCGCCGATTCGAAGGGCGTGATCTACGAAGGGCGCGGCAACCTCGATCCGTCGAAGCAGCGCTATGCGGCGACCACCGACGCACGCACGCTCGCCGACGCGATCGTCGGCGCGGACGTGTTCCTCGGCTGCTCGAGCGCGGGCGTGCTGAAGCAGGACATGGTCAAGACGATGGGCGACCGCCCGCTGATCCTGGCGCTCGCGAACCCGGAACCGGAAATCCGTCCGGAAGACGCGAAGGCCGTGCGTCCGGACGCGATCGTCGCGACGGGCCGTTCGGACTACCCGAACCAGGTCAACAACGTGCTGTGCTTCCCGTTCATCTTCCGCGGCGCGCTCGACGTCGGCGCGACGACGATCACGGAAGAAATGAAGCTCGCGTGCGTGCGCGCGATCGCCGAGCTGGCGCAGGAAACCGACCAGAGCGAGGAAGTCGCGAAGGCGTATGAAGGCCACTCGCTCGAATTCGGGCCGGACTACCTGATTCCGAAGCCGTTCGACCCGCGCCTGATCATCAAGATCGCGCCGGCCGTCGCGCAAGCCGCGATGGATTCGGGCGTCGCCACCCGCCCGATCCAGGACATGGACGCGTACCGCGAGCAGCTCGGCGCGACCGTCTACCGCACCGGCATGGTGATGCGTCCGGTGTTCGCCACCGCGAAGCAGAAGCAGGCCCGCATCGTGTTCGCCGAGGGCGAAGACGAGCGCGTGCTGCGTGCCGCGCAGTTCGTGCTGCAGGAAAAGATCGCGAAGCCGATCCTCGTCGGCCGTCCGTCGGTCATCGACATGCGCCTCGCGAAGATCGGCTCGAAGCTGAAGGCCGGCACCGATTTCGAGATCGTCGATCCGGAAGACGATGCGCGCTACCACCGCTACTGGCAGGCGTATCAGGAGATCGGCGCGCGCGACGGCGTGACGCCGGAAGTCGCGAAGGCGGCGATGCGCAAGTTCAACACGCTGATCGGCGCGATGCTCGTGCATCTGGGCGACGCGGACGGGATGATCTGCGGGATGATCGACACGTTCCACAGCCACCTGAAGTTCATCGAGCAGGTGCTGGGCCGTGCGAAGGGCGCCGAGCACTTCGCGGCGATGAACCTGCTGATGCTGCCGGGCCGTAACCTGTTCGTGTGCGATACGTACGTGAACGAGCTGCCGAGCGCCGAACAGCTCGCCGACATGACGATCCAGGCCGCGGCCGAGATCGAGCGCTTCGGCATTGTGCCGAAGGCTGCGCTGCTGTCGAACTCGAACTTCGGCAGCGCGCCGTCGGCGTCGTCGCGCCGGATGGGCGAAGCCCGCAAGCTGATCGTCGAACGTGCGCCGAACCTGGAAGTCGACGGCGAAATGCACGGCGACGCGGCGCTGTCGGAACTGATCCGCAAGCAGGCCTTCCCCGGCACGACGCTGTCGGGCGAAGCGAACCTGCTGATCATGCCGAACGTCGAAGCGGCGAACATCGCGTACAACCTGCTGAAGATGGTCGGCGGCGAAGGCGTGACGGTCGGCCCGTTCCTGCTCGGCGCGGCGAAGCCGGCCCACATCCTGACGCCGGCCGCGACCGTGCGCCGGATCATCAACATGACGGCCGTTGCCGCCGCGAACGTGAACACGAAGTAAGTCCACGTCCGCGTGTGCCGCGCTTCACGCGCGGCGCAATGAAAAACGCCACGGAACCCGCGTTCCGTGGCGTTTTTTTTCGTGAAGCGACGTGAGCGGATAGCCGCTCACCAGCGGGCATCCGGCCGCGAATGCCCGCCGCGTGCCGTTACGCGACCTGCTGGTGCGACTGGCCGCCGGCCGGCGAACGCCACTTCGCAAGCAGCGTGTCCCACTTCACCCGTACCGCGCGCAGGTTGTTCTCCTTCACGTGACCATAGCCGCGAATGCCGTCCGGCAGCGCCGCGAGCTCGAGGGCGAGCGGGCGGTTGGCCGCGTTCAGCTTGGCGAGCACCTCGCCGATCAGCGCTTCGTATTCGCCGATCAGCGCGCGCTCGGTGCGACGCTCGTCGGTACGGCCGAACGGGTCGAGCCCCGTGCCGCGCAGGAACTTCGCCTTCGCGAGCAGCCGGAACGCCGACATCATCCACGGGCCGTACGCCTTCTTCACGAGATGGCCGTGGGCGTCCGTCTTCGCGAACAGCGGCGGCGCGAGGTGGAATTTCAGCTTCCAGTCGCCTTCGAACTGCGCGGTCAGGCGCGCGAGGAACGCCGGATCGGACTGCAGCCGCGCGACCTCGTATTCGTCCTTGTACGCCATCAGCTTGAACAGGTTGCGCGCGACCGCTTCGGTCAGTTGCTCCTGCACCGTGTCGCCGTCCGCCAGCGCACGCTCGGCCGCGCGCACCTTGTCGACGAACGCCGCATAGCGTGCTGCGTACGCGGCATTCTGGTACGCGGTGAGGAATTCCACGCGCTTCGCGATCAGGGCGTCGACCGCCTTCTTCGTGTGCAGCGAAATCACCGTGGCGCCTTGCACGGGGCGCGCGTCGCCGGCCGCGGCCTGCTTCACGCTCGCCAGGTCGTACGCGGCGCGGCGGCCCCAGTCGAAGGCCGCGCGGTTCTTCTCGACCGATACCGCATTCAGCTCGATCGCGCGGACCAGCGACGCGAGCGTCAACGGCAGCCAGCCCTTTTGCCATGCGTAGCCGAGCACGAACGGGTTCGTGTAGATCGCGTCGCCGAGCAGCGCGACCGCGAAGCGGTTCGCGTCGATGAAATCGACGGCTTCGCCTGCCGCCGCGCGGATGTCGTTCTCGGCGGACAGGCCGGGGAACGACCAGTTCGGGTTCTTGATGAACTCGGCGGTCGGCGTCTGCGCGCTGTTGACGACCACGCGCGTCGTGTCGTGCCGCATCCGCGACGTGCATTCGTCGCCGGCCGTGACGATCGCGTCGCAGCCGATCACGAGGTCGGCTTCGCCCATCGCGATCCGCGTTGCGTGGATGTCGGTCGGCGCGTGCGAGATCTGCACGTGGCTCATCACGGCGCCGCCCTTCTGTGCGAGGCCGGTGACGTCGAGCACGGTCACGCCCTTGTTTTCCAGGTGCGCGGCCATCCCGAGCAGCGCGCCGATCGTGACGACCCCCGTGCCGCCGACGCCCGTGACGAGCACGCCGTATGCGCGGTCGATGTCCGGCAGCGTCGGTTCGGGGATCGGCGGCAGTGCGTTGCCGTCGACCGACACGGCCTTCGGCTTCTTCAGCTGGCCGCCCTCGACCGTGACGAAGCTCGGGCAGAAGCCCTTCACGCACGAGAAGTCCTTGTTGCAGCTCGACTGATTGATCTGGCGCTTCGTGCCGAATTCGGTTTCCAGCGGCTCGACCGACAGGCAGTTCGACTGCACCGAGCAGTCGCCGCAGCCTTCGCACACCGCGTCGTTGATCACGACGCGCTTGGCCGGGTCCGGGTACGTGCCGCGTTTGCGGCGGCGGCGTTTCTCGGTCGCGCAGGTCTGGTCGTAGATCAGGATCGTCGTGCCTTCGATCTCGCGCAGCTCGCGCTGCACGTCGTCGAGCTGGTCGCGGTGATGGATCGTCACGCCCGGCGCGAGCAGCGCCTTCTGGCTGTCGTACTTCTCCGGCTCGTCGGTGACGATCACGATCTTCTTCGCGCCTTCGGACGCGAGCTGGTGCGTGATCTGCGGCACCGTCAGCACGCCGTCGACCGGCTGGCCGCCCGTCATCGCGACCGCGTCGTTGTAGAGGATCTTGTAGGTGATGTTCGCTTTCGACGAGATCGCCGCGCGCACGGCCAGCAGGCCCGAGTGGAAATAGGTGCCGTCGCCGAGGTTCGCGAACACGTGCTTCTCGTCCGTGAACGGCGCCTGGCCGATCCACGGCACGCCTTCGCCGCCCATCTGGCTGAAGGTGCTCGTGCTGCGGTCCATCCACACGGTCATGTAGTGGCAGCCGATGCCGGCGATCGCGCGCGAGCCTTCCGGCACGTTGGTCGACGTGTTGTGCGGGCAGCCCGAACAGAACCACGGCTTGCGCTCGGTCTGCACGTGCGGCTTCGCGAGCGCCATTTCCTTCGCGTTGATCACGGCGAGGCGCGCGGCGATGCGTGCCCGCACGTCGGACGGCAGCTCGAACTTCTCGAGGCGCGTCGCGATCGCCTTCGCGATGATCGCCGGCGACAGCTCGTAGTGCGCGGGCAGCAGCCAGTTGCCCATCGGCACCGACCATTCGCCGCCGGCGCCGTCCTTCTCGTCGAACTTGCCGAACACGCGCGGCCGCTGGCCGTCGGGCCAGTTGTACAGCTCTTCCTTGATCGCGTATTCGAGGATCTGGCGCTTTTCCTCGACGACGAGGATTTCGTCGAGCCCGCGCGCGAACGCCTGCGCGCCCTGCGCTTCGAGCGGCCACACGCAGCCGACCTTGTAGAGCCGGATGCCGATCCGCGCGCAGGTTTCGTCGTCGAGGCCGAGGTCGGTCAGGGCCTGACGCACGTCGAGGTACGCCTTGCCGCCGGTCATGATCCCGAAGCGCGCGCTCGGAGAATCGATCTCGATGCGATCGAGCTTGTTCGCACGCACGTAGGCGAGCGCCGCATACCACTTGTAGTCGAGCAGCCGTGCTTCCTGCACGAGCGGCGGGTCGGGCCAGCGGATGTTCAGCCCGCCTTCCGGCAGGATGAAGTCGGTCGGCAGCACGATCTCGGTGCGATGCGGGTCGATGTCGACCGATGCCGACGATTCGACCACGTCCGTCACGCACTTGAGCGCGACCCACAGGCCCGAGTAGCGGCTCATCGCCCAGCCGTGCAGGCCGAAATCGAGATATTCCTGCACGTTGGACGGGAACAGCACCGGCAGCCCGCAGGCCTTGAAGATGTGTTCGGACTGGTGCGCGAGCGTTGACGATTTCGCCGCGTGGTCGTCGCCGGCGAGCACCAGCACGCCGCCGTGCTGCGACGAGCCGGCCGAGTTTGCGTGCTTGAACACGTCGCCCGTGCGGTCGACGCCCGGGCCCTTGCCGTACCACATGCCGAACACGCCGTCGTGCTTCGCGCCGGGGTACAGGTTCACCTGCTGCGAGCCCCACACGGCGGTGGCGGCGAGATCTTCGTTGAGGCCGGGCTGGAAGACGATCTGGTGGGCGGCCAGGTGCTGCTTGGCTTTCCAGAGCGACAGATCGAGACCGCCGAGCGGCGAACCCCGATAGCCGGAGATGAAGCCGGCGGTATTGAGACCGGCGGCGCGATCGCGTTCCTGCTGGAGCATCGGCAGGCGCACGAGGGCCTGGATGCCGCTCATGTACGCGCGGCCGCGTTCCAGTGTGTATTTGTCGTCAAGCGTGACGGACTTCAGCGCGGCTTCTAGCGATGCGCGTTGGCCTGCGTCTAGCGGGGCATTCATTAACTGTCTCCTCCACCCAGTTTGGGATCACCAAAACTCGACTGCTTCGGGCGTCTTGTGGACGCGTCTGCAGTGGCCGGCATATTGGCCGGTTTTAAGCGATGGTAGCACTGGGGCAAACCCGCCGCCCATCGGTTGGAACGCGGGGGAATTGCGGCGGCGCATCAGAAAAACAGGGTGGAACCATGCGTTACATCATGTAAAAGCATGTAAAGCCGGCCCCATCTTCGTGCAAACGCCGTTAATCTTGTCGGCCTGCCGGAGGTGCCCGGTCGCGTTGGCTTGTTTCGACGCAATCGGGGAGGCGCCGGCAGTTTTACAGGAGGTGCAATGAACACACGTCATATCCAGAGTTTCCTGATCGTGTCCGCCGCGTTTTTCTCGATGACCGGCCCGGTGCACGCGCGAGGCGCGAGCGCACTGGCGGCCGCCGGCGCGCAGATGCAGCAGATCGTGCCGGCCCAGGACGCCGTCGCGCAGCCGTCGGCCGAGCGCGCCGTCGAGTCGAAGGCGAACGCGCGTTGATCCGCTCGCGCGGCCCGCGGGCCGCGCCGGAATGCAAAAAGGGCGGGAATCCGAGGATTCCCGCCCTTTTTTTTTGCGCCGCCGGATCGTGCGGGCTGCCGGGTTGCCCCGGGCAGCCGCCCGCCGGATGCGTCAGGCCTTGTCCTGTACGACGCCGCGGCGGATCTGGTCGAGTTCGATCGATTCGAACAGTGCCTTGAAGTTGCCTTCGCCGAAGCCCTGGTTGCCCTTGCGCTGGATGATCTCGAAGAAGATCGGCCCGATCTGGTTTTCGGTGAAGATCTGCAGCAGCAGGTCGTCGCGTGCGCCGTCGATCAGGATCTTGCGCTTTTTCAGTTCGTCCAGCGATTCGCCGTGGTTCGGCACGCGGCGGTCGACCAGTTCGTAATACGTGTCGATCGTGTCGAGCAGCTTCACTTCCTTGCTGCGCAGGCCATCGACCGCCTGGTAGATGTCGGCGGCGCCGAGCGCGATGTGCTGGATGCCTTCGCCGTGATACGCGTCGAGGTATTCCTGGATCTGGCCGGCCGTATCCGAGCCTTCCTCGTTGATCGGGATGCGGATCTTGCCGCACGGCGACGTCATCGCCTTCGACTTCACGCCCGTCACCTTGCCTTCGATGTCGAAGTAGCGCACTTCGCGGAAGTTGAACAGGCGTTCGTAGAACTCGGCCCATTCCTGCATGCGGCCGCGATGCACGTTGTGCGTCAGATGGTCGATGTAGGTGAGGCCGTGGCCGACCGGGTTCGGGTTCGCGCCGGCGATCGGCTCGAAGTCGACGTCATAGATGCTGATGTCGCCGATGGCGCCCGGTTGCGCGCCGTTCTTGCCGCGCCAGCGGTCGACGAAATAGATCAGCGAATCGCCGATGCCCTTGATCGCCGGGATGTTCAGCTCCATCGGGCCGGTCTTGTTGTCGAAGCCCCATGCGCCGAGTTCCAGCGCGTGCTGGTACGCCTTCGCGGCGTCCTGCACGCGGAACGCGATCGCGCAGATCGACGGGCCGTGCAGGCGCGCGAAGCGTTGTGCGAACGAATCGGGTTCGGCGTTGATGATGAAGTTGATGTCGCCCTGGCGGTACACCGTCACGTCCTTGTGGCGGTGGCGCGCGATCGCGGTGAAACCCATCCGTTCGAACAGTTGTCCGAGCGCTTTCGGGTCCGGTGCCGTGTATTCGATGAATTCGAAGCCGTCGGTGCCGACGGGGTTGTCCCAGTTCGGGATCTGCATGGCGTGTCTCCTGTGGGGGCGATCGGCCGGGGCGACGTGCGCAGGCCCGGCCTGGTTCGATGTCGAACGTCGCGCACGCGGTGGCGTGCGCGACGCATCGGTACGTGCGACAAAGTGTAGCGGGCAGCCGCGAGCGTAAACTTGCGAACTTAATTGCCAGAACCTACGATGGCGCAATTTCCCGTCTCAAATCATTCATTGGAGGGCAGAAGATGGCGCAAGCCGAATTGGATGCCATCGACCGGCGGATTCTCGCGATTCTTCAGGAGAACGGGCGCCTGTCGAACCAGGAGATCGCCGAGCGCGTGAACCTGTCGCCGAGCCCGTGCCTGCGGCGGATCCGGCGGCTCGAGGAAATCGGCGTGATCACCGGTTATGTCGCGCTGCTGGATCCGCAGAAGCTCGGGCTCGACCTGCTCGCGTACGTGAGCGTGCGGCTCGAGAAGCGTGGCGGCCTGGCGCCGGCGCGGGCCGACGAAACGTCGGCGCGCGCAGGCGCGACCCATGCGGAGCTGTTTCGCGCGGCCGTGCAGACCTGGCCGGAAGTGGTCGCGTGCCACGCGATGACGGGGGACATGGATTACCTGCTGCGCGTGCAGGTCGAGGACATGGCGCATTTCTCCCGCTTCGTGCAGGAGCATCTGCTGCATCACCCGTCGGTGATCGACGTGAAGACGAGCTTTTCGCTCGAATGCTTCAAGGAGACGACGGCGTTGCCGATTCGTTCGGTGCGCTAGTGCGCGGCGGGGAAGGGAGGGGCCGGGCGCGCGGCAGGCGCGGCCCGGCTGGCTGAAGTTACGCCGTCAGCGCGGCGGGCATCAGCGATTCGATGAACTTCGTGGTGCGGCGCGCCTGGCGCTTCATCGCGTAGTCGAACACCGCGGCCTGCTCCTGCAGCATCTCGGCGATGATCGTCGAGTGGTCGGCCGGCGGCAGCGACAGGTACGCATCGGCTTCGCCGTACGCGTACTCGATCCGCATCCCGGATTTCTTCGCGATGTGCATCATCGTCGCGTTACGCGACAGGCAGTGCATGTACAGCATCGTCACGTGCGTGTTGCGGCTGCGGATCGCCGCGCGCTCGAACAGCTTCGAGCCGACGCCGCGGCCGCGTGCGCTTTCGAGCACCGACACGCCGAATTCGGCCGTGCGCTTGTCGCCCTCGGCCGGCAGGTAGGCCAGGTGGCCGACGCCGATCAGTTCGAGGTCGTGGTCGAACACGCCGAACACGGTGTCGCGGCCGAAGTCGATCGTGCGGACATAATTCTCGATCACGTGGTCGGGCACCATCTGGCCGAAGCGCAGCAGGCGGTCCTCTTCGTCGAGCGAGAGAAAGTGGGTGAGCATCTGCTCACGGTCTTTGGAAGCCAGTTCCCTGACGAGAACCGGCGCACTGCCGACCGTGCCGACAACTTCGGCAGGGCCGTTGAATTGCGTGTTCATCGTGGGTTCCTCAGTGTGGGTGCACAAGCGGGTTGTGCAATGCAACAGCATTTTACCCGAGCGAGGTTGGGGAAAACCCGTATTTGACGTTATTTGTGCTGAGGGGAAATTCTAAAACCGCTTAGTTCATTCTGTAAGCTATTGATTTTAAGCGAATTTAAAATTCATCATATGAAATGCGCGGCGGGCAGCCGCAGTGTGCCCGTCGCGCAACGCTTGCTGCTGCGCGTCATTCAGGCGGCCGTCGACAGCCCGCGCTCGATCAGGTCGATCACCTGCTCGGCGAAGTCGCGGTAGCCGAGGCGGCCGCCGGGCTTCAGCCATGTGAACGTCCAGTTGATCATCCCGAACACCATCATCGTCACGGACGTCTGGTTTTCCTTCGAGATGCGGTCCGGATACGCGCGTGCGAGCTGCCGCGTGAACGCCGCGACGATGTCGCGCTGGCGGTCGAGCACGATTTCGCGCTGCGCGTCCTCGAGATACTTCACGTCGTTGAGCAGCGCGACGTGCCGGCTGTGCGACGTCTCGTATTCGGCGAGGAACGCACGCACCAGCTCGGCGAACGCGTCGCGCTCGCTGAGGCCGCGTCGCTGGCTCGCCCCTTCGACCTCGGCGATGATCAGCATCAGCCGTTTCGTGTAGCGGTCGAGCAGGTCGAACAGGATCGCTTCCTTGCTCTCGTAATAGTGATAGAGGCGCGCCTTCGACGTGCCGCTCGCGGTCGCGAGATCGGACATCGACGTGCTCGGGTAGCTCGTCTGCGCGAATTTCTCGGCGGCCAGATCGAGGATCTGCTCGCGCTGGGATTCGTGGTCGGGCGCTCGGGTACGGGCCATGGTCGAATGGGGAAGATTAGCGGTGCGGGGTGGCCGTGCGGGCCGCGCGCACCTGCGTGGAAGAGAGGGCGTCGGGCGCGTCGTCCTGCAGCTCGAGCCGGCCGGCCGCCGCGAGTTCGCGGCAGCGCCACCAGGCGATCGAGTCGCTGACGAACAGCCCGCCGCGGTCGGCGTCGGCCATGATGCTGCCGACGAGGCGCGCCGCGGGCCGCCAGGCGGTTTCCGCGCGCGCGACGATCAGCGCGTCGAGGTCCTCATAGTAGCCGCTCTTGATGGTGTTGCTGACCCAGTAGCGCAGCTCGGCGTTCAGGTGCTTCGCCTCCTGCCATTCGAGCGCGAGGCGGCCGATGCGCAGCACCGAGATTGGCGCGGCCACCGGGCGCTTGCGCGCCAGCTCGGCCGGCGAGAACATGCCGGTCGCGCACGCCTGGTCGGTGCGCGATAGCGCCGCGCGCTGGGCCGAGTCGAGATCGGCGGCCGACAGACGCACTTCGTTCAGGCGTTGCGGGACGTTGCGCAGGTGATAGGCGACGCGGCGCAGCAGCAGCTTGTCGCCGACGCTCGGCGCATGCCATACGACCACCTGGCCGGTATCCGTCGCGAGCTGGTCGAGGCGCGCGAACTCGCCTTCGATCTCCGCGTTCCAGTCGGGAATCTGGTCGCCGAGCACGCGCTGCCAGAAGGCGGCGCGCGTGTCGGGCGTCTCGTCGGCGCCCTTGAGCGGCCCGACGCCGAGATCGTCGAGCAATCCGACGACGCGCTCGTCGCGTCCGGCTTGCGCGAGTGCCTCGTGCAGCGACGCGGCGGCGGTGCCGCCCTGAATCACATGAATGGTACTCATCGGCCTGTCGTCAACAAAAGAAAACCGCCGGCCGGGCGGACGTTGCGATGTCCAGCCGGCCGGCGGCCCCTAGTGTAAGCGAGATGTGTGACGGCGAGAAACCGCCCGGCGCCGCGACGCGACGTCGCTCAACGCTCGTCGTAGCTCACGACGACCTTGTCGCTGACCGGGTGGCACTGGCACGTGAGCACGAAGCCGTCCTTCACTTCATGCTCTTCGAGCGTGTAGTTCTTCTCCATCCGCACTTCGCCCTCGAGCACCTTCGCGCGGCACGTGCAGCACACGCCGCCCTTGCACGCGTACGGCAGCGCGAGGCCCGCGCGCAGGCCGACATCGAGCAGGCTCACGCCTTCGTACGGCAGGCGCAGCTTGCGCTTCTTGCCGTCGAGCACGATTTCGAGGTCGGCGGCCGGGGTCTTGTCGGTGATTTCGACGACCGGCGCACCGGCTTGCGGCAGCGGCGTGCCGAAGCGCTCGACGTGCACCTTCGCCTGCGGCACGCCGGCCGCCTTCAGCGCGGCCTCGGCTGCATCCATCATCGGCGCGGGGCCGCAGATGAACGCCTCGTCGATCGCGTCGGCCGGCATCAGCGTGTCGAGGAATTCCGCGCATTTCGCCTGGTCGAGCACGCCGTTGAACAGCGCGACGTCCTGCTGGTCATCCGACAGCACGTGATAGAGGACGAAGCGGTTCATGTAGCGGTTCTTCAGGTCCTCGAGCTCCTCCGCGAACATGATCGCGTCGACGCTGCGGTTGCCGTAGATCAGCGTGAACGTGCTGCGCGGCTCGAGTTCGAGCGTCGTCTTCACGATCGCGAGCACCGGCGTGATGCCGGAGCCGCCTGAAAACGCGACGTACTGCTTGCCGTGATCGGCGTTCAGGTGCGTGAAGAACCGGCCGTCCGGCGTCATCACGTCGATCGTGTGCCCCGGCTTGAGCGAGTCGAACGCGAAGTTCGAGAAGCGGCCGCCGCGCACCCGCTTGATGCCGATGCGCAGTTCGCCGTCACGATCGTAGTCCGTCGTCCCGACGCAGATCGAATACGAGCGGCGCGTTTCCTCGCCGTCGATGTGGGTCTTCAGCGTGACGAACTGGCCCTGCGTGAAGCGGTACGCATCGCGCAGCTCGGGCGGCACGTCGAAGGAGACGGTGACGGCGTCGGCGGTCTCGGGCCGCACGTCGCGGATACGCAGCGGATGAAATTGCGGGGTCGCCATATCGATTAATAAGGTTTGAAGTAGTCGAAGGGTTCGCGGCAGTCGACGCAGCGATACAGCGCCTTGCAGGCCGTGGATGCAAATTGCGCGAGACGCTCGGTACGGGCGGAGCCGCAGCGCGGGCACGCGGGTGCCGCGACCGGTCGCGGCACGAAGCGCACGACGTTTTCCCGCGGCGCGGCGGTGCCGCACTGGCCGACCGGCGGCGCGATGCCGTACGCGCGCAGCTTGTCGCGTGCTTCTTGCGTGATCCAGTCGGTCGTCCACGCGGGCGCGAGTACTGTCTCGATCCGGTGCGGCGGAAGGTCCGCGGCCTGCAGCGCGGCGGCGATGTCCTCCGCGATCTGCGACATGGCCGGGCAGCCCGAGTAGGTCGGCGTGATGACGACCTCGAGCTGGCCGTCGTCTCCGAGGCGGACGTCGCGCAGGATGCCGAGTTCGCGGATCGACACGACCGGGATCTCGGGGTCGGGCACGGCTTCGAGCACGTCCCAGGCACGGGCGAGCAGCGGGTCGGCGTGGCGCGCGACGGGCACGGCGTTGGCGGGGGCGGTCTGGACGGACATCGTCGGGCTCCGTTGGGCGTGGGCGGCCGGTTACCAGCTCGCGCCGGGATGCTGGCGTGCGAGGCTCTGCAGTTCCGCGAGCAGGTAGCCCATGTGCTCCGAGTGCTCGCCCTGCTTGCCGGTCGTCACATGCTGCACGGGGGCCGGCAGCGTGAGCGTCGCTTCCGCGAGCGCGTCGTCCACGTCCGCGCGCCATGCTGCTTCGAGCGTGGCCGGTGCGGGGGCGATGCCCGCGGCGGCGACCGCGTCGTCGATTGCATCGGCAGCGAAGAATTCGCGCGTGTACGGCGTCAGGTAGTCGAGCGCGTTCTGCGCGCGGCGGTGCGATTCGTCGGTGCCGTCGCCGAGGCGAACCAGCCACTCGCGTGCGTGCTGAAAGTGATAGCGGGTTTCCTTCACCGATTTCGCGGCGATCGCGGCGAGCTGCGTGTCGGTCGACGTTTCGAGTGCGGTCCACACGTGCAGCATCAGCGCCGAGTACAGGAAGTTGCGCACGATCGTCACCGCGTAGTCGTTGTCGGCGTGCGCGGTGCCGGCGATCGGGCCGTAGTGCGGCAGCTCGGCGAGCGTGAAGTTCGCGAACTCGCGCTCCGTGCGGAAGTACGCGTAGTCGTCCTCGGTCTTCGTCGCGCCGGTGAGCTGGCGCTCGAGTTCGGCCGCGTGCGTGTACAGCATGCGCGCCTGGCCGATGAGGTCGAGGCTCATGTTGGTGAGCGCGATGTCTTCCTCGAGGATCGGGCCGTGGCCGCACCATTCGGCGTTGCGCTGACCGAGGATCAGCGTGGTGTCCGCGAGGCGCAGCACGTAGGAGAGGTGTTCGGGCGTGATCGTCATGGCGCGGGCGTTACATGTGGTTGACTTCGTCGGGCAACGTGTAGAACGTCGGGTGACGGTAGATCTTGTCGCCCGCCGGTTCGAACAGCTCCGCCTTCTCGTTCGGATCCGACGCGGTAATGGCCGACGACGGCACCACCCAGATGCTCACGCCTTCCTGGCGGCGCGTGTAGACGTCGCGCGCCATGCGCAGCGCCATCGATGCGTCGGCGGCGTGTAGGCTGCCGCAATGCTTGTGGTCGAGCCCCTGCTTGCTGCGCACGAACACTTCCCAGATCGGCCATTCCTTGTTCATCACTTTCTCCTCAATCCTGAATTCGATGGTGTGCCGCCGCTCAGGCGGCGTGCTGTTCGGCGCGGGCGCGGCGCTTGGCTTCGTGGGCGAGTGCGGCTTCGCGCACCCATGCGCCGTCCTCGTGCGCTTTCACGCGGGTCGCGAGGCGTTCCTTGTTGCACGGGCCGTCGCCGTTGACCACGCGCCAGAATTCGTCCCAGTCGATCGTGCCGTAGTCGTGATGGCCGCGCGCCTCGTTCCACTTCAGGTCGGGGTCGGGCAGCGTCACGCCGAGCACCTTCGCCTGGTCGACCGTCGCGTCGACGAACTTCTGCCGCAGATCGTCGTTCGAGATCCGCTTGATGCCCCATTTCGCGGACTGGTTGCTGTGGACCGAATCGGCGTCGCTCGGGCCGAACATCATCAGCACCGGCCACCACCAGCGGTTCACGGCCTGCTGGACCATTGCGCGTTGCGCGTCGGTGCCCTTCATCATCGACAGCAGTGCGTCGAAACCCTGGCGCTGGTGGAACGATTCTTCCTTGCACACGCGGATCATGGCGCGCGCGTACGGGCCGTACGTGCAGCGGCACAGCGGAATCTGGTTCATGATCGCGGCGCCGTCGACGAGCCAGCCGATCACGCCGACGTCGGCCCAGGTGGGCGTCGGGTAATTGAAGATGCTCGAGTATTTCGCCTTGCCGGCGAGCAGTGCGTCGATCAGCGAATCGCGCGATACGCCGAGCGTTTCGGCCGCGCTATAAAGATAGAGGCCGTGACCGGCTTCGTCCTGGACCTTCGCGAGCAGGATCGCCTTGCGCTTCAGGCTCGGTGCGCGTGAGATCCAGTTGCCTTCGGGCAGCATGCCCACGACTTCCGAGTGCGCGTGCTGCGAGATCTGGCGAACCAGCGTCTTGCGATAGGCATCGGGCATCCAGTCCTGCGGTTCGATCTTGCCGTCGGCGGCCATGACCGCATCGAACCGCGCCTGCTCGGGCGACTCGGCTGCGGCGTCGGGCGGCGCGACGTTGCCTGGGATGTCGAGGGATTGCGTGTACATGGCGAAGCTCTCGTCCGGTTGAATGTGTGCGAAGTATAAACCAACCGACCGGTCGGTTAATATATTTCTTGCGGATTTGCGGCGAGACTCGGGTAAACGAGAGACGTCGGGGCGCGATCGGGCGGCGTGACGGCGATCCGGCGCGTGGGGTTCGCGTCTTCTGCGGCACAATGCCCGCTTTCGACGAGGATTTTGCCGATGTCATTTCGAAGCAGTATCGCCGCGGCAGTGCTGGGTGCCGCCGTCTTTGTCTCGCCGCTCGTGGCCTCGGCCTCGGCCGCGCCGGCTGGATGGGTGGCGGCGTGGGCGACCGCGCTGCAGCCGATCCCCGACCTTGCCGCACCGCCGCCGCTTTATCGTGCGCCCGACGTGTCCGGGCGGGCCGTGCGCCAGATCGTCTATCCGACGGTGTCGGGGCGTGCCGCGCGGATCCGCGTCAGCAATGCCTACGGCCGTGCGCCGCTGATCGTCGAGGCGGCGAGTCTCGCGCGCGCAGGCGACGGGGCGGCGCTTGCTGGTGCGGTGGCGCCGGTTCGGTTCGGCGGCAAGGCGTCGGTGACGCTTGCGCCGGGCCAGGAACTCGAAAGCGATCCGGTGGCGATCGATGTGGCGGCCGGGCGGCCGTATGCGATCAGCCTCCAGATGGGGGCGAATCAGCGGATGACGGTCTGGCACCGCGTGTCGAACCAGTTCAATTACGTGTCTGCACCGGGTGATCACGTGAGTGATCCGGGCGCCGCCGCATTCCGCACCCGTTTTACCCAATACGCATGGGTGAGCGAGTTCGCGGTCGAGGCTGGTTCGGCGCGCGCCAGCGTAGCGGCGATCGGCGATTCGATCACCGACGGACTGCGCTCGAGCGTGAACCGGAATCGCCGCTGGCCGGACGCACTAGCGCGTCGGCTGACCGCTTCTGGCGTGGAGTCGATCGGCGTCGCGAACCTTGGTATCAGCGGAAACCGGCTGCTCAGCGATTCGGCGTGCTACGGCACGTCGCTGGCGTCGCGGTTCGAGCGTGATGCACTGTCGCGCGCGGGGGTGAAGGCGGCGATCGTGCTGATCGGGATCAACGACATCAACTTCGCCGCGATGCCGCCGCGCGCGGGGCTCGATTGCGACCACCCGCATACGCAGGTCACGGCTGCATCTTTGATCGACGGCTACCGCCGGCTGATTGAAGCGGCGCACCGCCAGGGCGTGAAGGTCTTCGGCGCGACGCTGACGCCAGCCGGGCTGCCGGAGGGGCGCGAGGCGATCCGGCTCGAGGTGAACCGGTGGATCCGGAGTGGTGGCGGGTTCGATGGCGTGGTCGACTTCGATGCTGTGCTGCGCGATCCGGCGCGCCCGAGCGTGCTGCAGCGTCGATACGATAGTGGGGACGGCATTCATCCGAGCGACGCCGGCTACGCCGCGATGGCCGACGCGGTGCCGGTCGAGCAACTACAGGCTGCGGTGATCGGCAAGTGACGCGCTTCTATATATAGAGGGAAGTGTTGCCGGCAACGCGTAGGTCAGTGGCACCACTTGGCCCGTCGAGCCCCAAGCCCCCGTGCGCGCCAGCGCACGGGGGCTTTTTCAAAATATTTTCACAAAGGGGCTTGCGTAGACGGGGGCGGGTGCTTAGAATCACGCCTCTTTCGCGCTAACGGAAACGCGGCGCGGGAGAAGGGAAGCAGGGTTGGCGGTGTGCTGGAGTCTGGAGCGCGCAACTGGCCTGGAAGTTGAGCCCCG
>NZ_JAIZQO010000021.1:0-69410 GCF_020419725.1 Burkholderia sp. AU38729
GGCAGTTCAGGCAGCGGCCCTCGGGCCGCTGCCTGACGCGCTACAGTTTGTCTCTTTTTCTTCATCGGCATATCCATGGCCTTTACACCTCATGATATGCCTCGCCCACGAAATCACGGATAGGTCCGCGGAAATTGCCCGAAACATGTATCTAAGCTCATTCACAGTTTGCGGTGCTGCTGCGATAAACTACGTAGACATGTCGTCGCTGCCTGGCATGTGCTCCAGAAAGAGTCCTCAGGTTTCTCACCTCTATCCAAAAATGAATCTCGCAATAGTAATCGGTGTTAGCGACTACCAATTTCAGCAAAAGCTGGACGCCTGCAAAAACGACGCACTGATTGTCAATGCCGTCCTTGATAAGCTCGGAAAGTATGATGATATTTGCTTTCTTGGCGAATCCCCCGCCGGAAGCGTTGCGAAGTCGGTAATTTCGGATTTCGTAAAAAAATACAAATCCCAGGAAATAGACGAGGTATTTTTCTACTTCACTGGGCATGGGGCGCGCTTTGATGGTGACTTCTTTTACGCACTTTCTGATTTTAAATCGGAGAAGAAAGAAAGCGGCGGCCTACGCAATACTGAATTGGATGGATTGCTGCGAAATCTGAATCCAGCACTCACCGTTAAGATTGTAGATGCCTGCTATTCGGGCTCTAATTATATAAAGTCTGAGGATGACATCAAGCCCGTCCTGGAAAAATCGGCACGTGACAATGAATTGAAGAAAATTTATTTCTTCCATTCTTCGAGCGACACAGAAACATCTCTCGCAGGCCCGAAATTCAGCCTATTCACAGAAAGCTTCTTGATGTCACTAACGCATTCTGTGGGATCGCTGCGTTATAGGGACATTATGGCTTCTGTTGCTGACGACCTGGATTTAAAGAAAGGACCTCGACCCACATTTGTGCTCCAGGCAGACAACACCGAAACCTTCGGGGTTGTAAATGAGGATCTTTTAATTTTCACCAAGGACGCACTTGGTCTTAATTTAAATCAAAATATACCCGACGCCCCAGAAGATGAAAAAAACGATTCCACCGAGTCCGATATCGTAAAACTGGCCCAAGAAAAAAGTGCCACGGTTTTTTGCACTCGCGAGGAAGCCGAAAGGAATCTCGCCGAATTAAACATTCTTAGAGACGAGGCAGTATGGGGGTCAGAAATATGCAGCCTCTTTAAATTGGATTTTAGCGATCCCGATCGTACTTACATACCCAATCGCAGCGCTATCGCTCGGTGGCTTCTAGCCAATGAAGGCGACTCCTTTTTTGCGTCTCTTAGGTATGAGCAGAGAAAATATACCGTCGAAGAATACAAAGAAATACCTGCCAAGCCGCGGAAAATTGGTGGTTTGCATGGATCAGCGGCATTACTAAACTCTGCGCTTTCCTTGTTGGGGAGAGAGGAAAAAGAGTATAGATTGGAAACCGTCGATAAAATAAGGGATGTTTTGACGGATTTTGATTACTCTGTAGACCCAATATTCAACCCACTATCGATCTCATTTATTCCCAAACTCTCTGCGGTAGAGCAATACTCTATGCATGCGCTTTGCTTTTTTTCTCGCCGCTCCTTAGTTTTATTCTACTCGATTGAGCATTTGAATTACATCAGCTGGGGACACGCCTCGACGGGAATTGCCCAGGACTGGAAAAACATAAAAATTTCCTTAAAATCCATCGACGAAATACGTCGCGCATGCAAAATCATTATCTCAGAGGCAACCGATTTTGTATTGAGTGACGTTAAATCTCGCTTGGCGAAGTAACCTCCAGAGCGATCACTTCTTGGCGAACTAAAGAATCAATGATGTGATGAGCAATGAGGTGTCGGCATTTTCGTTGCAAGAGAATGCCGTTTTGCAAAAAACTAAATTACCTCTCAATTAAAATTATCTAAAATTTAAGCCCGATTCCAACAAAATATCCTTATGGCTGTGACCCCAACCAAGTAGCCGGGGCCGCAACTGTTGCGACTTCGGCCGTTCAGAGTGATCTCGTGAACGCCCAATTGTGGCCGAGAGTCGTCGGTCTTCCTCGCGTTCTCCGGAAATTCGCGATGAACCTCAAAAAGCAGTGGGCGTTGCAGTTCGCCGCCCGTGCTTAACCCATCAACCCCGTGCCGGAATATTGAGCCCACGCTCGACAGCCGGCCGCGCAACGAACGCATCGAGCACCCGCTTGACGTTCCGGAATTCGCTGAAGCCGACCAGGTCGCCCGCTTCGTAGAACCCGACCAGATTCCGCACCCACGGGAAGATCGCGATGTCGGCGATCGTATAGGTATCGCCCATCACCCATTGCCGATTCGCGAGATGCGCGTCGAGCACGCCGAGCAGGCGCTTCGACTCGTCGACGTAGCGATCACGCGGACGCTTGTCCTCGTAATCGCGGCCGGCGAACTTGTGGAAGAACCCGACCTGGCCGAACATCGGCCCGATGCCGCCCATCTGGAACATCACCCACTGGATCGTCTCGTAGCGGCCCGCGAGATCCTTCGGGATCAGCTGGCCCGTCTTGTCCGCGAGATAGATCAGGATCGCGCCCGATTCGAACAGCGGCAGCGGCTTGCCGTCCGGGCCGTGCGGATCGATGATCGCCGGGATCTTGTTGTTCGGGTTCAGCGACAGGAACGCGGGCGACAGCTGGTCGTTCGTGTCGAAGCGCACGAGGTGCGGCTCGTACGGCAGGCCGGTTTCCTCGAGCATGATCGACACCTTGACGCCGTTCGGCGTCGGCAGCGAGTAGAGCTGGAGACGGTCGGGATGCTGGGCCGGCCACTTTTGCGTGATCGGGAAGGCGGACAGGTCGGACATGGAGGGTCGCTCGTCGAAGTGAAGGATCCGCGCCCCGTTCCTGCTGCCGCACGCGCCACGGTCGATGGCGAGACGGCAGGGCGGAGCGCGCCGAAAACGCCCACTGTAGCCGATCCCGCGGATCGATGCAGGCGGTGGCCACGCGCGACCGCCGCGGCATCGCCAGGCGCCGCCGGCAACCGTCAGAAGGTGTGCCGCAGCCCGATCATCGCGGCCGTCGTGCCGACGCCCGGCGCAACCGGCTGCCCGTACACGAGCATCTGGTCCATCGTGCCGCGGTTGTTCACGTGGCCGACCTGCGCATAGACCATCGTCCGCTTCGACAGGCTGTAGTCGGCCGCCAGCACGACCGCCGTCGACTTGTTCGCCGAGACGTTGCGGTCCTTCAGGTAATACACCGCGGACGTCACCTGCAGCGCGGGCGTGAAGCGATAGCCGAGGCCGGCCGACAGCATGTCGAGGTTCACCTTGTCCGCATGCGACGGATTCCTGCCGTTGCCGTACGACGCCGACACCGAGAAATCGTGGATCGTGTATTTCGCGCCGACGTAGATGAAGCGGTTGTTGTCGACGCCGGTCGGCGCGACGCCCGGCGCCGGGCTCGTGTCGTGGCCGTTGTAGTAGGCGGCCGAAGCGTTCAGCCCATCGTTCGCATACCTGAGCACGACCGACTCGCGCGTGCCGCCCTGGAACTGCCCGGCCACGCCGCCCGGCGCGTACTCGAGCGCGATCGACGCCCCCGCGAAGGTCGGCGACTGGTAGACGAGCGCATTGCTGTCGTACAGCGCGCCGATTGCTGCGTTGGTGCTCGTCCCCGACCAGCCGGCCGCCGTGTTCAGGCCGAGCCACGCGATCAGCACGCTGCCGAAGAACTGCGCGTTGCGCACGTCGGTGTCGGCCATCGCGTAGATCATCGGCACGATCTGGCGGCCGGCCGTGAACGTGCCGAACGGGCCCGACACGCCGAGCGACGCGACCTGGTTGAAGATCGCGACGGCGCCCGGCGTATCGCTCAGCTGCAGCTTGCCGCTGCCGCTGTCGAACGAGCCCTGCAGCTTGAAGTTGACCTTGTAGCCGCCGCCGATGTCCTCGCTGCCCTTGATGCCCCAGAAGCTCGAGTAGATGCCGCCGTCCTTCATGCGGAACACCTTGCCCGTGTTCGGCGCGGTCGGGCTGAACGATGCCGCCGACGTGCTCTGGTACAGCAGGCCCGAGTCGATCACGCCGTAGAGCGTGACGGAGGATTGGGCCTGCGCGAGCGCCGAGCAGCCGGCAAGCGCCGCGAGCGCGGCCAGTTTCGTCTTCATCGAAGTCTCCAGGGTCGTATTGGACCGGACGGGATCGAGCCCGTCCGGGTGAAGCAGGGAGGCTGGCGGGAAGGTGTGACAGGCGACGCCCGCATGAGCCGTGCGGAAAGACTACGCAACGGCGGGCGGCCGCTCCCCCCCATGCGCGGGGGGCAGGGTTGCGGAGAATCGGAGGAAAGCGGGCGCGACGATGCGCCCGACTGGCGAAACCGGCGTTACGACGTCAGGGCGCGCTTTCGAGCAGGCCGAGCACCAGCGCGCGGCGCACCGCATGCTTGCGCGAACTGGCGTCGAGCTTGCCGAACAGGTTCTTCAGGTGCCACTTCACGGTTTCCTCGCCGACGGCGAGCGCCACCGCGATCTCCTTGTTCGACAGGTTGCGCGCGAGCAGCTCGAGAATCGCGCGCTCCTTCGGCGTCAGCACGACGCTCGGCACCGCGCGCGGGCTGGCCGCGACGCGCGGGGCGGGCGGCACGATGCGTGGCTGCGGCAGCGCGTGCCGCGCGGGGCCGGTGCCGGCGGCCGCTTCGTCGCCGGCGCGGCGCGCCCAGTCGGCGATGGCCGGATGCGCGTCGGCGAGCGTGCGCGTCAGCCCGAACAGGTCGGCCAGGTTCATCGCTTCGTCGAGCAACGCGCGGCCGCCGCCGCCCGATTGCTCGCGCGCGAACGCGCTGAGCGCCATGATCTCGATACGCGCCTGCCCCATGCTCATTTCGCGGGCCAGCACGGCGGCTTCGTCGAGCGCCGCGCTTGCATCGTCCCAGCGGCGCGCGGCCAGCGCGGCACCCGCGTGCGCGGTGGCCTGCAGCAGCACGACGGGGCGCCGCCACAACGGCCCGTGCGACGGAAACTCGGCCGCGGCGATCGCATCGATCCGCTCGACGAGCGCGTGGCAGGTCGCCTCGCGATAACGCGCCGCATGAATGCGCACCTGTTCGGCGAGGCTCGCGACCGACAGGCGCGGCAGGCGGCGCGCGACACCCATCGCGTCGAGCGCTTCGAGAAGGTCGATCGCGCGGTGCTCGACGCCGCGCAGCAGCGCGATGCGCGCGGCGGTGCGATAGCCGAGCAGCACGGTGTCGGGCGTGCCCGCATGTTCGAGCACGTCGAGCCGGTTCGCGAGCAGCGCGGCAGCCTGGTCGACACGGTCGGCCTCGTACGCGAGCGCCGCGCACATCGCCGCGAGCATGCAGGTGAGCGGATGGCGGCGCCCGAGATCGGCTTCCGCACGCGCCAGCGCCGGCGACAACGCGTCGTCGGCCAGCCGCACCTGGCCCTCGCGCAGGTAGCTCAGGCCCGTGATCAGCTCGCCCCAGCGCGCGACGTAGCCGAACCCGGCCGCCGTCTCGCCGCGCGGCGCGGCGTGCTGGAAGCGGCGCGCCTGCGCCGGTTCGCCGACGATGATCGCGCGCGCCGACAGCCGGTTCGCATGCATTTGCGCGAGCCAAGTCGCCGCCGGCGGCGTGAAGTCGGCCCACGGTTCGAACAGCTCGACGAAGCGGTCGATTTCGTCGGCGTAATACGCGGCCGCGCTGAGGATCAGCGCGCACTCGTAGCGCATCGCCGCGGGCGTGCCGGGATCCGCGAGGATGCCCGCGATCTGGCGTTGCGCCTCGACATGGCGCTCGCCGAGCGCCAGCGCCCAGGCCACCGCGACGCGCAGCGTCGGGCGCTTGTCGAGCTCCGCGTCGGGCAGCAGCGCGAGCCAGTCGAGCACGTCGTTGATGCGGCCCTGCTTGATCGCATCCTCGAGGCAACGCTGCGCGAGCGCGTACGCGACCTCGAACTGGCCGGCCGCATACGCGTGGCGGGCGGCTTCCTCGGTCATCCCGTGCGCGTCGAGCCAGGCAGCCGCCCGCGCATGCAGCGCGCTGCGCTCGGCGTCCGGGCCCGCGGCCAGGCGGTCGCGCAGCGTGTCGCGCACGAGCGGATGCAGCCGGCACCAGTCCGAATCGTCCGACGCAATGAACAGCGGCGTGTCGCGTGCGAGCCGGGCGAGACGGCCGGGTGCGCCTGCGTCGTCGAGCAGCGCGGCGCACAGCGACGGATGCAGGCGATCGGCGACGCTCGTGCGCGTCAGGAACGCGGTGTCGTCGGCCGACAGGTTCGCGAGCAGCAGCTCGACGAGGCGGTCGCGTGTGCCGTCCACGCGGGCGGCGAGTGCGTCGACCGCCTGGCGCGGGTCGGCCGAGCGCGCCATCGCGGCCATCGCGAGCTGCAGGCCGAGCGGCCAGCCGTCGACGCGTTCGAACAACCGCGCGCACGCGTCGGCGTCGACCCGCTGCGCAAAGCGCGCGCCGACCAGCGCGATCGTCTCGTCGAGCGTGAAGCGCAGCCAGTCGGGGCCCGCGAGCGTGCACTGCCCGCCGGCGAGCAGGTCGCCGGCCACGTAATCGAGCCCGCGCCGCGCGGCAACCACGACATGCAGGTTTTGCGGCGCGTTGTGCAGCACGTAGGTCAGCGCATCGAGGCCGGCGGGCGGCAACCGCTCCGCATCGTCGACGATCAGCAGCGCATCGATCGACAGTTGCGCGACCTCGGCCAGCCACGCGGTCACGCCCTCCAGCGCGCGCGCCGCGTCGGCCGCGCCCATCGGGATCAGGCGCCCGAAGCCGGGCCGTGCACAACCGGTCCGCACCGCCTGCACGAGCCCTTGCAGCAACCGCGCCGCATCGTCGCGCTCGTCGGCCGACAGCCATACGACCGCACGGCCGAGCGCGAGGGTTTCGCGGCGCCATTGCGCGAGCAGTGACGTCTTGCCGTAACCGGCCGGCGCCTGCACCAGCGTGACCGGCCGGCCGTCGAAAGCGGGTGCGGCAAGGCTCAGCCGCGCGCGGGCCAGCAACTGCGCCGGCACGCGCGGCGCGGTCGTCTTCAGGACCAGTTCGGTGGGAGGCGCGTCGGCGCGATCGGGTGGGTGGGCCATCGGGGCAGCAGTCGGATTCCGGCGGTGCCGTGGGGGCCAGCGTCCGGGGTGGGTGTGGGGGGAAGGATCGGCCGAACCGCATTCGCGCGTCAATCCCCCCCGCGACGAGTGGGGCCGCACCGGCGCCGTATCGATAGCATGGGTTCCGATGCAAGACGAACACCGCGAGGAACCCACCCATGAAGATCGTATCGACCGGCACGCGGCGCAGCGCGCCGCTCGCCGGATAAGCGGAGCGGCACGATGTACCGCCATCTGCTCGTGACGGTCGACGGCTCGCCCGGCGGCATCGACGCGATCGGCCATGCGCTCGAACTGGCGCGTGCGGTCGGCGCCCGGGTCACGTTCATGCTGACCGGCGCCGCGCCGGACTCGCGTTTATCCGGAGCGCGGCTGCCGGAGCACGGTGCGAAAGTGGAAGCCGCCGCGCGGGCGCAGGGGTTGTCTCATGCGATCGCGGGGGCCGGCCAACCGGGGGCCGGCCATCCGGGGGCCGGCGACGCAGCGCCCGGTGCGCTGGCGGCCGAACTCGGCTGCGACCTGATCGGCGTCGCGGCGCTGCCGCACGAGGCCGATGCGGCGGCCTGCGCGCAACGGCAGCACCTGCTCGCGACGAGCGGCGTGCCGGTGCTCGTGTGCACGTCGCGGCGCACGCCGGCCGAGGCGCGCGTGATGGCGCGTTGCCTCGATGCGCATCGTGCGGTTGAAGGGTGGCTGCGTGCGTTGATGACGACCGGCGTACCCGCAAACGTGGACGCGCCGCAACAGCACGCGGCAGAGACGCAGGAGGCGCTGGCATCGCTCGCCGCCCTGCAGCACGCCCGGTTCGGCACGGCCGCCGAAGCGCGCCTGTTCGCGGCATTGCGCGTCCGTGCGGAGTGCGTCGCGGCCGAACTGGATGAACTCGACCGCCAGCGGCGGCGCGACGCGCAAGCGCTCGATGCGCTCATGCGGATCGCCGCGGAAGGGCTGCCGTCGGCCGCGTTCGACACGGCGTTCGCCCGCTACGCGCACGGCGCGTTCGAGCAGATGGGGCGGATGGAAGGCGTGATTTTCCCGGCCGCGCGGCGCTATCTCGGCGACGCGGACTGGGCCGGACTGGATGCATCGCTGGCGGACGGCGCAGCCGCGACCCCGCCACGCGCGAACGAACCGAACGAACCGAACGAAACCGACGATGCGCGGCGCGCATCCGACTGACACCTTACGGAGAACACCATGGCACATGCAGTGCGATTCCACGAAACCGGCGGCCCCGAGGTCCTGCGCTGGGAGGAAGTCGACGTCGGCGACCCGGGCCACGGCCAGGTGCGCCTGCGGCACGACGCGGTCGGCATGAATTTCGCCGACACGTACTTCCGCAGCGGCCTTTATCCGGTGCCGCTGCCTGCCGGCCTCGGCGTCGAGGCGGCCGGCGTGGTCGAAGCGGTCGGCCCCGGCGTGACGAACGTCGCCGTCGGCGACCGCGTGACCTACACGGGCTTCCTGAACACGCTCGGCGCATACAGCACCGAACGGCTGATTCCCGCCGCGCCGCTCGTGCGGCTGCCGGCCGGCATCACGTGCGAAACGGCCGCGGCGATGACGATGCGCGGCCTGACGTCGGCCTACCTGCTGCGCCGCATCCATGCGTTCGCACCGGGCGACACGATCCTGCTGCACGCGGCCGCCGGCGGCGTCGGGCTGATCGTGTCGCAATGGGCGAAGCTGCTCGGGCTCAAGGTGATCGGCACCGTCTCCAGCGAGCACAAGGCCGAAATCGCCCGCGCACACGGTTGCGACCACACGATCGACTACAGCCGCGAGGACGTCGCGAAGCGCGTGCGCGAACTGACGGACGGCGCGGGCGTCGACGTCGTGTTCGACAGCGTCGGCAAGGACACCTTCGAAGGCTCGCTCGATTCGCTGAAGCGGCGCGGGCTGATGGTGTGCGTCGGCACCGCGTCGGGCCCGATCCCGCCGTTCGATCCGCAGCGCCTCGCGATGAAAGGCTCGCTATACCTGACGCGCCCGGCGCTGGCCGACTACATCGCCGATCCGGCCGAGAAGAACGACCTGGCCGGCGAACTGTTCGCGCACGTCGCGGCCGGCCGGATCCGGATCGAGATCAACCAGCGCTACGCGCTGCAGGACGCCGCGCAGGCGCATCGCGATCTCGAATCGCGCAAGACGACCGGTTCGTCGGTGTTCATCGTCTGAGGAGACGCGCATGCGAGTCGAACCCCTGACCTGCGCGATCGGCGCGGAACTGCTGGATGTGAGCCTCGCCGACGCCGTGCACGACGACGGCCTGTTCGCCGAGATCCGCGTGCAGCTGCTGCGGCATCGCGTGCTGTTCCTGCGCGACCAGGACATCACGCGCGCCGAGCACGTCGCGTTCGCGCGGCGCTTCGGCGAGCTCGAGGATCATCCGGTGGCCGGCAGCGATCCCGAGCATCCGGGGCTCGTGCGGATCTACAAGTCGCCCGACCAGCCGAACGACCGCTACGAGAATGCGTGGCACAGCGATGCGAGCTGGCGCGTGGCGCCGCCGTTCGGCTGCGTGCTGCGCTGCATCGACGGTCCGCCGGTTGGCGGCGACACGATGTGGGCGAACATGGTGCTCGCCTACGAGCGCCTGCCGGAGCACGTGAAGCAGCAGATCGACGACTTGCGCGCGCGCCACAGCATCGAGGCGAGCTTCGGCGCGGCGATGCCGATCGACAAGCGCCTCGCGCTGAAGGCGCAGTACCCGGACGCCGAGCATCCGGTCGTGCGCACGCATCCCGAAACGGGCGAGAAGGTGCTGTACGTGAATGCGTTCACCACGCATTTCACGAACTTCCACACGCCGGCGCGCGTGCGGGTCGGGCAGGACGCGAATCCCGGCGCCGGCCAGTTGCTGCAATACCTGATCAGCCAGGCATATATCCCCGAATACCAGGTGCGCTGGCGCTGGACGAAGCACAGCGTCGCGATCTGGGACAACCGCAGCACCCAGCACTACGCAGTGATGGACTACCCGCCGTGCGTGCGCCAGATGGAGCGCGCGGGCATCGTCGGCGACGTGCCGTTCTGAGCCCGCCAACACCGTAGCCCATCTCTGAAACCCCATGCAACGCGCCGGGCCCGCCGCCCGGCGCGGCGGGATACGCACGCCCGTACGCCCGCAATACAACGATTTCCACTGGAGGACGACATGCAATTTCTCGACGATTCGCTGCACCCGGAAAACCAGGACAAGGTAGTCATCACGGTCGCGCCGTACGGCCCCGAATGGATGCCGGCCGATTTTCCGGAAGACATTCCGGTGACGATGGACGAGCACGTGCAGAAGGCCGTCGACTGCTACAACGCGGGCGCGACGGTGCTGCACATGCATGTGCGCGAGCTCGACGGCAAGGGCAGCAAGCGGCTGTCGAAGTTCAACGAGCTGCTCGGCCGGCTGCGCGATGCGGTGCCCGACATGATCCTGCAGGTGGGCGGCTCGATCTCGTTCGCGCCGGAAGGCGAGGGCGCCGACGCGAAATGGCTGTCCGACGACACGCGCCACATGCTTGCCGAATTGACGCCGAAGCCCGACCAGGTGACGGTCGCGATCAACACCGTGCAGATGAACATCACCGAGCTGATGAACCGCCAGGACATCGCCGGCACGTCGTTGAACGAAGCCGCGTACTGGGACGCGTACCGCGAGATGACCGTGCCGGCCGGCCCCGGCTGGGTCGACGAGCACCTGCGCCGCCTGCAGGCGGCCGGCATCCAGCCGCATTTCCAGCTCACCGGCATGCACGCGCTGGAAACGCTCGAACGGATCATCCGCCGCGGCGTCTATCGCGGCCCGCTGAACGTCACGTGGGTCGGGATCGGCGGCGGCTTCGACGGCCCGAATCCGTACAACTTCATGGAATTCGTGCGGCGCTGCCCGGACGGCGCGTGCATCACGCTCGAATCGCTGATGAAGAACGTGCTGCCGATCAACACGGTCGCGATGGCGCTGGGCCTGCATCCGCGCTGCGGGATCGAGGACACGATCATCGACCAGAAGGGCAACCGGATGACGTCGGTGCAACAGGTCGAGCAGTGCGTGCGGATCGCGCGCGAACTCGGCCGCGACATCGCCACCGGCAAGGAGGCGAAGGCGATCTACCGGATCGGCGTGCAGTACGACGGCATCGACGAGACGCTGGCGCACCTCGGGATGGCGCCGAACCGCCGCTCCGGCCAGATGAACGTGCCGCTGCGGGCCGCCTGACGCGCCGCGCACCCGGGCAGGCGGTCGCCACGGCCGCCGCCCGCCGACCGTTGTGGCGTGGCACCCATCCCCGCGCACGGCGCGGGGGCTGACTCCGGGCCACGGAGCGGGGCCACGCAAGCCGCGCCGGAGCACGACCTCCGGCGCCGGAGGAGACACGCATGCTGATCCATCAAGTCGAGCCGTCGATGCAGGACATCGCCGCCGCCGGCCGGCGCGCGCCCGCGTATGCGTGGCTCGTGTTCGGGCTGACCGTCGGCCTGCTGCTGTCGGACTACATGTCGCGGCAGGTGCTCAATGCCGTATTCCCGTTGCTCAAGCACGCGTGGGGGCTGTCGGACACGCAGCTCGGTTCGCTGTCCGGCGTCGTCGCGCTGCTGGTCGGGCTGCTGACGTTCCCGCTGTCGGTACTCGCCGACCGCTTCGGACGCGTGCGCAGCATCGTGCTGATGGCCGCGTTGTGGAGCATCGCGACGCTCGGCTGCGCACTGTCGACGAACTACGCGGAGATGCTCGTCGCACGCGGCCTCGTCGGGCTCGGCGAAGCCGCGTACGGCAGTGTCGGCGTCGCGCTGATCCTCAGCATCTTTCCGGCACGGCTGCGCGCGACCCTGACCGGCGCGTTCATGGCCGGCGGTGCGTTCGGCTCCGTGTTCGGGATGGCGCTCGGCGGGCTGGTCGGCGCGCATCTCGGCTGGCGCTGGTCGTTCGGCGTGATGGCCGCGCTCGGCATCGTGCTGCTCGTCGCGTATCGCGGCGTCGTGACCGAACGGCGGCTCGCCGCGTATCGGATCGAACCGTGCCGGCGCGTCACCGGCGCGCCGCGCGACCTGCGCGGCAACGTGCGTGCGCTGATGTCCGGGTTGTTCGCGTCGCGTTCGGTGATCTGCGCGTACCTCGGCAGCGGGCTGCACCTGTTCGTGCCGGGTGCGCTGTTCGCGTGGCTGCCGAGCTACCTGAACCGCTACTACGCGATGGCGCCCGACCGCGCGGCGGTGCTCGCGGCCGGCTTCGTGCTGCTCGCGGGTGTCGGGATGGTCGGCTGCGGGATCGTCACCGACCGCGTCGGCAAGACCGACGGCAAGCGCAAGTGGCTGACCGCGATCGCGTATTGCGTCCTCACGGGCGTGTGCCTCGCGATGGCGTTCCGGCTGCCGCCCGGGCCGCTGCAGCTCGCGCTGATCTGCGCGGGGATGCTGGTCGGCGCGGGTGCGTCCGGTGCATCGGGCGCGATGGTCGCGAACCTGACGCCGGCCGCGATCCACGCGTCGGCGTTCGCGACGCTCACGCTCGCCAACAACCTGCTCGGCATGGCGCCGGGCCCGCTGCTGACGGGGTGGGTCGCCGATCGCGCCGGACTCGTCGGCGCGCTGCAATGGATTCCCGTCGTGCCGCTCATGGCCGCCGTGCTGTTCGCGATCGGACGCGCGAGCTATGTGGGCGACCTCGCGCGCGTCGAACGCGAACGGCGCGCGTCCCACCTTTCCTGAACGTTTCGGAGACAGCATGACCCTGACGACCACCCCCACCATCCTGATCGTGCCCGGCTTGCGCGATCACGTCGAAGACCACTGGCAGACGCACCTCGAACGACGTCTGCCGAACGCACGCGCCGTCGCGCCGCTCGAAGCCGACAAGCTGAGCCGCGCCGCACGCGTCGCGGCGCTCGATGCGGCGCTGGCCGGGATCGACGGCCCGGTGATCCTCGTCGCGCACAGCGCGGGCGTGATGATCACGGTGCACTGGGCACGGCAGGCCACGCGCCAGATCCACGGCGCGCTGCTCGCGGCGCCGGCCGATCTCGAGTCGCCGATGCCTGCCGGTTATCCGGCGCCCGAGGCGATCGCCGCGAACGGCTGGACGCCGATACCGACCGGACGGCTGCCGTTTCCGAGCATCGTCGCCGCGAGCCGCAACGATCCGCTCGCGGGTTTCGAACGCATCGAGGCGCTGGCGGCCGGGTGGGGCAGCCAGCTCGTCGATCTGGGGGAGGTCGGCCACCTGAACCCGGCGTCGGGGTATGGCGAGTGGCGGGATGCAGAACGGTTGATCGAAGAAGTGGCCGCTCTCGGCACGGCCTGACTGACCGAATATTCCCGCCTTTCGCGCGCCGCGCCCGACCGGGTGCCCGGCGCGCGCGCCGTCACCGTCGCGTCGCGATGCGGCCTCGAACCGATTCCATTTCGCCGATCGCCGAGATACGACGTCTTAACACGCGGCACAATCGACCCGGCACGACGCCCCAGCATCGGTCGGCACACAAATCCTCAATAAACGGAAGGCATTTGTCAGGGAAAGTCCCGCCCCGCAAGCCGTGGTTTTTTGTTGACCGACATCGTATAACGCCGTCATGATTTCCTGAAAAGAAAGGTCCCATCCACCGACCGAAGTGAGGAGACATGAACGCCACCCCGATCGCTCGCCGTGTCCGCCGGATCGCACTCGCCGTGGGTTTCACGCTGTCTGCCACGGCCGCCGTCGCCGCCCCCGTCTCGCTGAACATCGTCGATGTCGCGGGCAACCTGCAGCTCACGCAGAAGGCCATCGAAGCCTTCAAGGACAAGAACCCGAACCTCGTCTCGAACGTCACGTTCACGAACGCGCCCGCGCCGCAGTTGCCGGGCAAGATCAAGGCGATGCAGGCGGCGGGGCGCGCCGACATCGACCTCGTGCTGACAGGCACCGACGCGCTGGCCGCCGGCATCGAGCAGAACCTGTGGCAGAAGCTGCTGCCCGACGACGCGGCCGCGCTCCCCGGCGTGCTCGACAAATACGCGCCCGGCCCGCGCAAGATGCAGGATCTCGCGCAGGGCTACGGCCTCGAAGTTACCTACATGCCGGCCGGCCCGCTGCTCGAATACAACCCGGCGAAGGTCAGCGACCCGCCGAAGACGCCCGATCAGCTGCTCGCGTGGTGCAAGGCGCACCCGAACAAGCTGATCTATGCGCGCCCGGCGAACTCGGGCCCCGGCCGCACGTTCCTGATGGGGCTGCCGTACGTGCTCGGCGACAAGAATCCGCAGGATCCGATCAACGGCTGGGACAAGACCTGGGCGTTCCTGAAGGCGCTGAACGACTGCGTGCCGTACTACCCGGGCGGCACGTCGGCGGTGATGAAGGAGCTCGGCGAGGGCACGCGCGACATGACCGTGACCGTCACCGGCTGGGACCTCAACCCGCGCGCGCTCGGCATCGTGCCGGCGGAATTCAAGGTCCAGGCCTTCGAC
The DNA here is from genome assembly GCF_020419725.1 of Burkholderia sp. AU38729. Classification (NCBI taxonomy): domain Bacteria; kingdom Pseudomonadati; phylum Pseudomonadota; class Betaproteobacteria; order Burkholderiales; family Burkholderiaceae; genus Burkholderia; species Burkholderia sp. AU38729. The sequence continues at coordinate 14,516 of NZ_JAIZQO010000021.1, forward strand.
AACATGACGTGGGTCAACGACGCGCACTACATGGTGATCCCGAAGGGCGTGCCGAAGGAAAAGCTCGACGTGCTGTTCAAGCTGATGAACTTCCTGCTCGAACCGGCGCAACAGGCGATGACCTACGACGACGGCTACTTCTATCCGGGCCCGGCGGTGAAGGGCGTGACGCTCGAGATGGCGCCCGCGCACAGCCAGGAAGTGATCAAGAAATTCGGCCGCCCCGAGTACGCGAAGCTGCTCGCGGAGCGCCCGCACGTGCAGCCGCTCAACGCGCAGGCAATGGTTGCCGCGTTCCAGAAGTGGGATCGGGAGATCGGTTCGCAGAAGTCGAAGTGACGCATGAACCGGCGGGCGCCGCGGCGCCCGCGTCGAGGGAGTTCGCGCAATGAAGCACAGTTTCGAACGGCTGCGGCTCGATGGCGTATGCCGCAGCTTCACCAATGCGGAAGGCGCGCAGGTCGCCGCGCTGAACGGGCTCGATCTCGAGATCCGGCGCGGCGAATTCATCGCGCTGCTCGGCCCGTCGGGCTGCGGCAAGTCGACCGCGCTCAACTGCATCGCGGGGCTGCAGCCGCTCACGCGCGGCGGCATCTGGCTCGACGACACGCGCATCGACGTGCTGCCGCCCGAGCGCCGCGGCTTCGGGATGGTGTTCCAGAACTACGCGCTGTTTCCGCACATGTCGGTGCTCGACAACGTCGGCTTCGGCCTCAAGATGCGCGGCGTGCCGAAGCAGGAAACGCGGCGGCGCGCGCAGCAGGCGCTCGAACTCGTGCAACTGGTCGGCCACGAGGGCAAGCTGCCCGGGCAACTGTCGGGCGGGCAGCAGCAGCGCGTCGCGATTGCGCGCGCGATCGTGATCGAGCCGCCGCTCGTGCTGATGGACGAGCCGCTGTCGAACCTCGACACGAAGCTGCGCATCGAAATGCGCGCCGAGATCCGCCGCATCCACACGCAGCTCGAACGCGCGACGATCTACGTGACGCACGACCAGGACGAAGCGCTGTCGATGGCCGACCGCATCGTCGTGATGAAGGAGGGCGTCGTGCAGCAGGTCGCGACGCCGAAGGACGTCTACACACGCCCGCACAACCTGCACGTCGCGCGCTTCATGGGGTATCGCAACGTGCTGCCGTTCACGCTCGAAGGGATGGCCGGCGATTACGTGAACGTCGCGGCCGGTGGCGTGCGCGTCACGGGCGTGCCGATGGCCGGCTTCGATACGAAGGAGGTCGTGGTCGCGCTGCGCCCCGACGACGTCGAGCGGGCTGACGATGCGGGCGACAACACGAACGCGTTCGACTCGACCGTCGAAACGGTCGAGTACGGCGGCCGCGATTCGCTGATCCGCGCGGTCACGCCGTTCGGCCCGATCTGGGCGCGCGTCGCCGGCGAATTCACGGAAGGCGAGCCGCTGCGGCTGCGCGTTGCGCCGTCACGCACGCTCGTCTATCCGGGAGCGCCGACATGAGCGGCGTGACCGCCGCGCCGTCATACCGGGAGGCCGCATGAGCACGGTCGCGTCCGGCGGCACGCCGCGCGACGCGAAAGCGTGGCTCGTCACGCCCGCGCTCGCGTTCATCGTCGCGCTGTTCATCTACCCGTTCGCGTACGGCCTCGTGCTGTCGTTCCAGCCGATGAACGGCGGCGGCGCGCTCGCGAACTACGTGCAGTTCTTCACCGACACGGCCATGTGGCCGACCGTGGTCGTCACGCTGAAGCTCGCGGTGCCGGCGACGCTGCTCAACGTCGGCATCGCGGTGCCCGTCGCATTCGCGCTGCGCCGCCATTCGCCGTACCAGAAGTTCGTCACGACGCTGCTCGTGATTCCCGTGACGCTCGGCACCGTGCTCGTCGCCGACGGGATGCTCACGTATTTCGGGCCGAACGGCTGGTTCCCGCAGGCGCTGCAGGGGCTGCACCTGTACACCGACGAAGTGCGCCTCACGCACAACTACTGGGGCGTGCTGCTGTCGCTGATCGTGTCGGGCTTTCCGTTCGCGTTCCTGCTGATGCTGTCGTACATCAGCGGCATCGACCCGACGCTCGCGCGCGCAGCGGCGACGCTCGGCGCGAACCCGTGGCAGCAGTTCCGGCAGATCTACCTGCCGCTGCTCGTGCCGGGGCTCACGATGGCCGCGTGCCTGTCGTTCGTGCAGGCGTTCTCGGTGTTTCCGTCGGCCGTGCTGCTCGGCGCGCCGGCCGGGCCCACGCGCGTGATCTCGATCGCGGCGGCGGAAGCGGCGTTCGAGAGCTACGACTATTCGCTGGCGTCGGCGATCGCGATCGTGATGGGTTTCGTGCAGTTGCTGGTGGTCGCGTCGATGCTCGGCGCGCGCCGCTTCTTCTATACGGGCGCGGTGACGGGAGGCAAGGGCTGATGGCGACCGACAATCATGCCGCGCGCACCTGGCCGCCGAAGCACGACACGCCCGATGCACCCGATGCGCGCCCCGTCGACGCGAGGAAACCGCGGAAGATGACAAGCAATCTCGCCGGCCGCGCGTGGAAGGCGCTCGTGTGGGGGCTGATGGCGTTCTTCCTGCTGAACGTGATGCTGCTGATCGCGACCGTCGCGGTGAACTCGATCGCGACCCGCTGGTTCGGCACGCCGCTGCCGCAGGGCTTCACGCTGCACTGGTATGCGAAGGCGTGGGAAGACTTCCAGCTCGCGAGCGTGCTGTGGGTGACCGTCGAGGTCGTCGGCGCGGTCGTGCTGCTGTCGATCGCGCTCGGCGTGCCGGCCGCGTATGCGCTGGCGCGCGTGCGGTTTCGCGGCAAGCGCTTCGCGCTGCTGGTGTTCCTGCTGCCGCTGATGGTGCCGCCCGTCACGTACGGGATCCCGATGGCCACCGTGATGTACAAGGTCGGGCTCGCGGGCACGCTGCCCGGCGTGATCCTCGCGAACCTCGTGCCGGCGCTGCCGTTCGTGATCCTCGTGATGACGCCGTTCATCGAGCAGATCGATCCGAATCTCGAAGCCGCCGCGCGCATCTTCGGCGCGAACACGTGGCGCTATTTCCGCTACGTGCTGCTGCCGCTGCTGGTGCCCGGCATGCTCGCGGCGGGGTTGCTCGTGCTGGTGCGCACGATCGGGATGTTCGAGCTGACCTTCTTCACCGCGGGGCCGAGCACGCAGACACTCGTCGTCGCGCTGTATTACGCGGTGTTCTCGACCGGCGTGCGCGCGCCGCAATCGATCGACGCGATGGCGATGATCTACATGGCCATCACGCTCGTGTGGGTCGTGATCGCGCTGCAGTTCGTGAGCCCGACGCAGCTCGTCAGCCGCGTGAAGCAGGAGCGGCAGTAGGCGAGGGCGACACGCGGGTACGCCATGCCGCTTGCGCATCCGTGCAATTGGTTACAAATGGATACCGCGCACGACACGCGGACGTTGCAGACTACGCGGCGTTCACCTGATAACGGATATCCATGAAGTTCCACACGCTGCTGACACTCGCCGGTGCATCGACGCTGCTGGCCGCCTGCAACCTGCTCCACGACGGCCCCGGTTCGAGCGACGTCGACGCCGCCGTGCGCCGCGCGCTCGAGGCGGAAAACCACGGCGGCCTGAACGCGCTGTTCGGCCAGCCGCTGCCCGTCTCGGCCGATGTCGTGTCGGCGAAACCCGACGGCGACTGCAAGAAGCTCGGCGATCGCACCTACTCGTGCGACGTCGTCGTCACGTGGCGCAATGCCGACTACAAGCCTTCGCGCGCGAACCTGACCTTCGTGCAGGCCGCCGACGGCGCGTGGCAGACGTCCGGCGTCGACGCGGCGATCGTGACGGGCACCGCGAAGTCGCTGGTCGACGAAATCGGCAAGGCGTGGCCGGGCAATGCGGCGAGCGGCGCGTCGGCGCCGCAGTGACGCGTCAGCGGCGCGGCGTGCCCTGATTCCGCGGGCACGCGGCTTCGTCCCTGCGAGCCGCGATCGTTCCGTTTCTTCAAACCATCGATGACCCTCGCCCCGTGCAGGCACGACCACGGCCGGCGGGGTGGCGCCATTCGGCCGGCGCGACCCGCGTTCGACACCGATTCACCGAAAAGGGGTGCGAACACTGGCCCCAAAAGACCGAACGCATCCTCGGTATGTGGGCCCGGTTATAGGGAAAACCCTTATTTCGAGATATAATCACGGCCTAAGAGATAGGTCGAACCATGCCTGAACGTTTCCAAACCCTTGAAAAATTTGTGTTTTCCCTCGTCGTGATGTCCGCCGTCGTGTGCTCGGCCTTCCTCGCGTACGAGCGTCACCCCGAGATCAAGATCGCGCTGCACGAAGGCGAAGCGCTGATGCGCGAGAGCGCCAAGTACTCGGTCATCTGCTCGCCGTCCAAGGTCGATCCTTGCGTCGAAATGTCGGCTTACTGAGATTCGCGTCGGTCGCGGTGCGCTGCGATCGAAACGGTCGTTTCCAGAATTGGCCCCATTCAGTTTCGGACTTGTCCTATATCGTTGGTCGTCTGGATTCCTTAAAGTAGAGCCCATCAGGAATTCAGAAACCGGCCGCAAGATAGGGCGGATGCACGAACCCGTAACGTGCCGAGTCGCTGGCGTAAGCAGCCCCCGAATTCAGCCGGCCCCGCTTCGAGCCATCGAGCGGGGCCGTTCTGTTTTGCGGTTCAAATAACCTCCCGCCGCACTTTGCGCCACGCACGTCACACCACGTGCCGCGGCGCGCCATCCACGAACGCGGCGACGTTTTCCACGAGCTGATCGGCAAGCGCTTGCATCGCTTCGTCACTCGCCCACGCGACGTGCGGCGTCAGGATGAAGGCCGGATGCGACAGGATCGCGTGGAACGGATGCGCGGCCGGCAGCGGCTCCTGCGTGACCACGTCGAACCCCGCGCCCGCGATCTGCCCCGACTGCAATGCGTCGACGAGCGCGCCTTCATCCACGAGCCCGCCGCGCGCGGTATTGATCAGCAACGGCCGTCGCGCCATCCGCGCGAACGAAGCCGCGTCGATCAGGTGCCGCGTCGCGGGCGTGAGCGGGCAGTGCAGCGTGATCACGTCGCTGTCGCGCAGCAGCGTGTCGAGCGGCACGTAATCGTCTCCCGCCGCATCGCCGTGCGCCGCGAACCGCACCCGCATGTCGAGCGCGCGGGCGATGCCGGCCACCGCGCGCCCGAGCACGCCGTCGCCGACGATCCCAAGCGTCGAGCCGGCCAGGTCGCGAATCGGATGATCGAAAAAGCAGAACTGCCCGCTGTCGAGCCAGCGCCCCGCACGCACCGCGTCGCGGTACGCGACGAGGCTGCGGCGCAGCGCGAAGATCAGCGCGAACGTGTGCTCGGGCACCGTGCGGACCGCATACCCGCGAATATTGCTCACCACGATGCCGCGCGCCGCGCACGCGTCGAGATCGACGATGTCGGTGCCCGTCGCGGCGATCGCGATCATCCGCACGCGCCGCGCGTCGGCGAGCGTTGCCGCGTCGAGCCGCACCTTGTTGGTCACGACGATGTCCGCGTCGGCGATGCGCGCGGCTATCTCGTGCGCGGCCGTCCGGTCGAAGGTCTGCAATACGTGCGGAAACGGAAACGGCTTCAGCACGGTGTGCGGCGACAGCGTCGCGCGGTCGAGAAACACGATCTTCGCGGGAAAGGAAGCAGAAAACATGGCGGGTCTCGCTGACAGGCGCCCGGCGGGCGCGGAACGGGTTCGATTCTGCCGGCGGCGCGCGTGCCGTCGTTTGCCCGTTGCGCGAGCGCGCTTTCCCGGAGGGAAAGGCTGACGCAACGCCTGCATGAGGGGCGCGACGCGCGCCTTTCCGAAACGGAAAGGCTGGTTGAGCATCGATCGATTTTCGCCGGGCGCGAACGCCGTCATCATCGCCTTCATCGACACCACGATTGCATCGGAGACAGCCATGACACGCCCCCTGGACGGCATTCGCGTGCTGGAACTCGGCCAACTGATCGCCGGGCCGTTCGCGGGCCGGATGCTCGCCGAATTCGGCGCCGACGTGCTCAAGGTCGAGCCGCCCGGGCTCGGCGACCCGCTGCGCAAATGGCGGCTGCTGCATGAAGGCACGTCGGTCTGGTGGGCCGCGCAGTCGCGCAACAAGACCTCGCTCACGCTCGACCTGCGCACGCCCGAAGGGCAGGACGTCGTGCGCCGCCTCGTCGCGGAAACCGACGTGCTGATCGAGAACTTCCGGCCCGGCACGCTCGAAGGCTGGGGGCTCGGCTGGGACGCGCTGTCCGCGATCAACCCGGGGCTCGTGATGCTGCGCGTATCGGGCTTCGGCCAGACGGGCCCGTACCGCGACCGTCCCGGCTTCGGCGTGATCGCCGAGGCGATGGGCGGCCTGCGGCACCTGACCGGCGAGCCCGGCCGCACGCCGGTGCGCGTCGGCATCTCGCTCGGCGATTCGCTGTCGGCGCTGCACGGCGTGATCGGCGTGCTGCTTGCGCTGCGGCATCGCGAGCAGCAGGGCGGCCACGGGCAGGTCGTCGACGTCGCGCTGTACGAGTCGGTCTTCAACATGATGGAAAGCCTGCTGCCCGAATACTCGGCGTTCGGCGCCGTGCGCGAGGCGGCCGGCAGCAGCCTGCCCGGCATCGCACCGACCAACGCGTACCGCTGCCGCGACGGCAAGTACGCGCTGATCGCCGGCAATGGCGACAGCATCTTCCGGCGCCTGATGGAGCTGATCGGCCGGCCCGATCTCGGCAACGATCCCGCGCTCGCGCACAACGACGGGCGCGTCGCGCAGGTCGAGCGCATCGACGCGGCGATCGGCGAATGGAGCGCGCAGTACGATCTCGATGCCGTACTGGCCGCGCTGAACGAAGCACGCATTCCGTCCGGGCGCATCTACGACGTGGCCGACATCGCGGCCGATCCGCATTACCGCGCCCGCGACATGCTCGTCGATGCCGCGTTGCCCGACGGTACGCCGGTGCTCGTACCCGGTATCGTGCCGAAGCTCGGCGCGACGCCCGGGCGCATCGACCACGCGGCGCCCGCGCTCGGCGCGGATACCGACGCGGTACTCGAATCGCTCGGCATCGATGCGGCGATGCGCGGCGACTGGCGCACGCGCGGTGTGATCTGAACCCGAACCCGGAGACGACGACATGAACGGCCAACGCAAACGGCTCTACCTCCACGAAGTCGCGACGCGCGACGGTTTCCAGAACGAAGCGGCCTTCGTCGACACCGACGACAAGATCGCGCTCGTCGACGCGCTGAGCGCGTGCGGCTACGCGAAGATCGAGGTCACGTCGTTCACGTCGCCGAAGGCGATCCCCGCGTTACGCGACGCGGAGGCCGTGATGCACGGCATCGCGCGCGCACCCGGCGTCGTCTATACGGTGCTCGTGCCAAACGTGCGCGGGGCGGAGCGCGCGCTGTCGTGCGGGGTCGACGAAGTGAACCTCGTGATGTCGATGAGCGAAAGCCACAACCGCGCGAACCTGCGGATGACGCGCGAGCAGTCGTTCGCGCAACTGCGCGACGTGATCGACGCGGTACGCGGCACCGGTGTCGCGATCAACGTGTCGCTGTCGACCGCGATGGGCTGCCCGATGGAAGGCGATGTTGCAGCCGAAGGCGTACTCGCATGGATGCAGCGCTTCGCGGATCTCGGCGTGCACGGCTTCACGCTGTGCGATACGACGGGCATGGCGTTTCCGTCGCTGGTGCGCGACCTGTCGGCACGGGCACGCGAACGCTTCGCCGCGCTGCAGCTCACGCTGCATTTCCACAACACGCGCGGGATGGCGCTCGCGAATACGCTCGCGGCGCTCGACGCCGGGATCGACCGCTTCGACGCGTCGCTCGGCGGGCTCGGCGGCTGCCCGTACGCGCCGGGCGCGACCGGCAACGCGTGCACCGAAGAACTCGTGCACATGCTCGAACTCGACGGCTACGATACGGGCATCGATCTCGCGGCCGTGCTGGCCGCGTCGGCACGGCTGCCCGCGCTGATCGGGCATGACGTGCCGAGCCAGATCCTGAAAGCCGGGCGCCGCTCGGACCTTCATCCGCCGCCGCGCGCGGACGCCGGCGACATGCCCGCGCAGCGCGCGTTCTCATGAACCACGAACAGGAGCGAACCTCATGGCGCTGATCGATCACCTCGACCATCTCGTGCTGACCTGCGTCGATCCCGACCGGACGAAGCATTTCTACACCGAGGTGCTGCAGATGCAGCTCGAAACCTTCGGCGCGGGCCGGATCGCCTTCCGCTTCGGCAACCAGAAGATCAACCTGCACGTGCGTGGCGCGGAATTCGAACCGAAAGCGCACGTGCCGGTGCCCGGCGCGCTCGACCTGTGCTTCATCGCGTCCGTGCCGCTCGACGACGTGATTGCACACCTGAAGCGCGTCGACTGGCCGATCGTCGAAGGGCCGGTCGAGCGCACGGGCGCGACGCAGAAGATCCGGTCGGTCTACGTGCGCGATCCCGACCTGAACCTGATCGAGATCTCCGAGTTGATCTGAGCACCGGCGCACCACCGCGTCGTATCGCCGCGTCGCCCTCACGCGAGCGGACCTGATCACGGTGCGACTGCATGCCGCGCCGATCTCCCGCCGAAATCGGACAGCCGGTTTCCGCGCTCGCCGATTCCGGATAGCCGGCCCGTGCCGCGCTGCGGATAATGCGTGCATCGGCGACTGAGAAGCCGCCTTCGCAGCGGACGCAACGCTTGCGTCCGCGCTTGCGCCACCCGACCCAGGCAATTCCCGATGACGATCCTCTATCGCGGCATGGACCGCGCGGCGCTCGACGCCGCTTATCTGAACACGAAGGTGGTACCCGATTTCCCTGCGTTGCTCGCGTCGATGCAGGCGCGCAGCGCAGCGCTCTATGCAGCCGCGTCCGTCCGGCGCGACCTGCGTTACGGCGCGCAACCCGCGCAGCGTTTCGACTGGCTGTCGTGCGGCCAGCCCGATGCGCCGCTGTTGGTGTTCATTCACGGCGGCTACTGGCAGCACTGCGCGAAAGAGGATTTCGCCTACGGGGCGAGTGGGCCGCTCGCGCGCGGTTTCGACGTGATACTTGCCGAATACACGCTCGCGCCGGTCGCGACGATGACCGACATCGTCGGCGAGATCGGCGCGCTGCTCGACTACCTGGCGAACGATCCCGACGGCCTCGGCACCGCGAAGCGACCGATCCACCTGAGCGGCCATTCGGCCGGCGGCCACCTGACGGCCGTGCACCGCGCGCATCCGGCCGTCGTGTCGGCGCTCGCGATCAGTCCGCTCGTCGATCTCGAACCGATCTCGCTGTGCTGCCTGAACGACAAGCTGCAGCTCACCGCGCACGAAGTCGACGCATATAGCCCGTTGCGCCATGTCGGGCCCGGCGCACCGACGGTGGTGGCGGTCGGCGAAGCCGAGCTGCCCGAACTCGTGCGGCAAGCACACGACTATGCGACGGCGTGCGAAGCGGCCGGCGAACGGATCGTCCACGTCGGGTTGCCCGGCATGCAGCACTTCGACGTGCTCGACGATCTCGAGAAGCCGGACGGCGCGATGCTCACCGCCTTGCTGTCGATCGCGCCGCGCTAGGCGCGCCGTATCGCGCGGGGGCGGCCGGGCGTATGATCGGCGTCAGGCCGCCGCGCCGACGGCGGGCGCCGGCACGGCCTTCCCAGGACCCACGACATGGTGAACCCGCTTCATTTCGATCTGCAGTCGCTGCGCGTGTTCGCACTCGTCGCCGAGCACGGCAGCCTGACGAAAGCGGCCGAACACGGCCAGCTCACGCTATCCGCGGTCAGCAAGCGCATCGCCGAGCTGGAAAGCGTGACGGGCAGTGCATTGTTCGTCCGGCATGCGCGCGGTGTCGAGCTGACGCCCGCAGGCCGCGCGCTGCTCGACCATGCGGCGAAGGTGATCGAGCAGGTCAACCGGATGGCGCACGAGATGAGCGATTACGTCGCCGGTGTGCGCGGCCACATCCACGTGTGGACCAACACGTCCGCGATCGTCCAGTTCCTGCCCGCCGATCTCGCCGCGTTCCTTACCGACCATCCGGGCATCAAGGTCAGCCTCGAAGAGCGGCTGAGCCACGAGATCGTCGACGCGCTCGCGTCCGGCAAGGCCGATCTCGGCGTGTTCGCCGACAACGTGCCGGCCCCCGGCATCGAACGGCGGCTGTACCGGCGCGACGAGCTCGTGCTGCTCGTGCCGCGCACGCACCGGTTCGCCGCGCGCGACAGCATCCGCTTCGCGGATACGCTCGACGAGGACTACGTCGGGCTCAGCGACGGCAGCTCGCTGCTCGCGCGCATGACCGACGCAGCGTTCGCGGTCGAGTGCTCGCTGAAGCTGCGCATCCAGGTGTCGAATTTCGACGGCGTGAGCCGGATGATCGAGGCGGGGCTCGGCATCGGCATCCTGCCGCGCGATGCAGTGACCGGCGAGCGCGCGGCGCGGCTCGGGGTCGTGAAGCTCGACGATGCGTGGGCGACGAGAACGCTGTGGGTGGGGGTGAAGGCCGGCGCCGTGCTGACGACCGATATCGCGAAGTTGTTCGATTTCATGTCGGCGCGGTGAGGCGGGGTCGCGTGCGCAAAGCCGGTTCGGCCCGGATTCCAAAGAACACGATCATGGGTTCACGTTCGCAACGGTTACCGACGTTCTGTCCAATTCCTCAACCGCTGGATCCGGGGCCGCCACATGAACGAATCGAGCTACCGCCTTATCGTCGGCTTTGTCGTTGTCGCTTACGGCATCGCGATGTCCGCCATCATGGCGTTTCGTCCGGAACGGATCTTGGCCTTCCATTGCCGATCGAGGGCCTGGCGATGGACGTACAAATTCTTTTACAACATGTCGACCGAAGACATCATGTCGGCCAGAATGATTCGAATCACCCGATTCCAGGGATGGGTAGGGCTGGTGTTCTGTACGGTCCTCATGTGGGGCCTCCTGTTCCGCAAGTAGCAAGGCGTCACCGGCTCGCGCATTCATGAGCGCCACTTCGGGGATCGGGCGAACATGTCACCACAGATGACTGGCGACATATCGCCCAGGAAATCCGGCAGCCATCGAAAATGATGCGGGCGCACGTTCCCATGACCCCGCGTTCCCCCGCTCAAACCGGATTGATCTCATCCTGGCTGCGCCGCGTGGTCAGCGGCCCGAGCACGCGCAGCGTGACCGCGACGATACCGAGCGCGACCGAGATCACTCCGAACATCGCACCCGCGCCATAACTGCCGAGCACCGGCAACAACACGAACGGCAACCCACCACTGACGATCCGCGACAGCGCATAGGTACTGCCAATCGCCGTCGAACGCACCCGCGCCGGGAAAATCTCCGCCTGGTACACGTGATACGCGTTGCTGAACACGTTCGACGCACAGGTCGTCAGGAACCCGAAGCTAACGATCAGCACGGTATTGCCCGAATACGCGAAACACATCCCGAACCCGGCGATCGACAGGATCGACACGATCACGAGCGTGCGACGCTCGATCCAGTTGAGCAGCGGAATCGACAGCAGCGAGCCGATCGGATAGCCGATGAACGACAGCGCGATGAACAGCGTGCTGTCCGTCACGTCGAAGCCGCGACTTTTCACGACCGTGCCGGCCAGCGTACCGAACCCGTAATAACCGAAGCCCTGAAACAGGTGAAAGATCGCGAGCATCACGTAGCGCGCGCCGTACGGTTCGCGTCGCAGCAGCGCGATACGCTCGCCAAGCCCGAGCGGCCGTTGCGGCTCGACCGGCTCCGCGAACTGCTCGGGCACGCGCATGCCGGTGCCTTCCGCGAAGCGCCGCAGTGCCGCATGCGCGTCGACGGTACGCCCCTGCGCAAGCAGCCAGCGCGGACTCTCCGGCAGCCGATGCTGGACGAGCAGCACGTACACGGCGCCGAGGCTGCCGATCGCGAGGATGATGCGCCAGCCGGCCACGCCGCCGACATGAAGCGGGTTCAACCACAGCGCCAGAAACCCGACGAGCGGCACCGCGACATAGGAAGTCGTATAGGCCCACGCGGCGAGCCGCCCGCGCTTTTCCTTCGGCAGGATCTCGGACAGAAAGCTGTCGGCAACCGGATAGATCGCGCCGACGCCGATGCCGGTCAGGAACCGGCACGCGACGAGCATGTCGGCATTCACCGAAAACGCGCCGACCAGCGAGAATGCGCTGTACCACGTGAGCGTCAGCAGGAACGCCTTGCGCCGGCCGATGCGGTCGGCGAGGCTGCCGAGGCACATCGCACCGACGAACATGCCGATGAACGCCGATGCCAGCAGCAACTTGAAATCGGTGCTCTGCCGGCTCAACCCATATTCGTTCTGCAACGCGGAACCGATCGTACTGACGAGGAAGATCTCGTACATGTCGAAGAACAGCCCGATGCCGATCACCCAGACGACGAACCGGTGCAACGCGCCGACCGGCAGGTCGTCCATGAAATCGCCGAGCGTGACGCGGCGGGCGGGGCGGGCCGACGCATCGGCGCCGGCGGCAGCGGCCGGCGGTCGTGCGGACGCGGGTCCGCCCGCGTTGCCGCCGAGATCGAGGGAATGGCTGTTCATCGTGTCTCCTGATTATCGATACGCCGTGGCGCGAGGCCCGGCCGTTCGCGACCGGCGCGCTGCATCCCGTCGCACGACGTGGCGGCAGGCACCGCAAGGCCAGTGAAAGGGCCGGACAGGCGGGCTGTACCGATCGTTCGACACATGGTGGGCAAATCCGCGGCACGTGATAATTGCGGATGCTTCAAGCGTCCTTTCCTGCGCAGAAAGGGTGCGGAACACGCGGCAGCCGGCATGCACGCGGCAGGCCGGTGCAGCCTGCCTGGCGCGCGGTCATGCACCGGAGCCGATGGCGCGCTCGCGCAACCGGCAGGCCGGGAAAACCATGAGGCGGATGGCCTGGCCGCCGGCGCGAAAACCACCGGCGGCCAGGCGTTCGTGCTCAGTCGGCCGGTACGAATGCCGCCCCGTAAAACACGCGCACGGGGTTGCCGCGCTCCAGCGCAAAGTGCTGCATCCGCCGCTGCCGGCGCGCATCGGACGCGTGACGGTCGGCCTCCTGCTGCAGTCGAACCTGCAGCAACTGCGACGCCATGCGCTTGTTCGCGTGCTGGCTGCGCTCGCTTTCCACGCGCACCGACAGGCCGGTCGCGACATGGGTCACACGAATCGCGGAGCTCGTCTTGTTGACGTGCTGGCCACCCGGCCCGCGTGCGCGCATCGCTTCGAACCGCACATCGCCATCCGGCAGCGGCTGCGCGTCGGCGCAGCGCGTGACGCCGATGAACCAGTTCTTGCGCGGATGACGCAACCGGTACGGGCTCGCGCAAATCCATTGCAGCGTGCCCGTCCAGCGGTCCGCGAGCGCCTGCGCACCGTCGCCTTCGAGGTCGAGCAGCGCCGAGCGCAGCGTGCCGGAGCGTTCGCCCGGCTGCGCATCGAGCACGGTGACGACGACGCGCTGCGCATCGGCTTCCGTCTGCAGGCGCCGCAACGCATTGGCCGCGGCCAGTTGGCACTCGAGCGGGCCGTGCGCCGAAGAAATCTGCATCAGCATCGGCCAGCCTCCCCGGACGTCTTGTAGGTCAGCACCGGCGCGAGCCGCGCCAGCTTACGCAGCAGCCCGGCCGCTTCGAGTGCGTCGACGACGCTGTCGATCGGCTTGTAGGCCTGCGGCGCTTCCTCGTACAGCAGTTCGCGGTCTTCGCAGATCACGTGGCTGCCGAGCGGCGTGCGCGTGAGCTGCGACGGAGTGAAGCGCCGTTCGAGGCGCCCCTTGCAATCGCCGCGCGCCCACTTGCGGCCCGCACCGTGCGCCAGTGACGCCAGGCTGGCCGCATCGTCGGGCCGCACCGGCGCGACGAGGTAGCTGTAGTCGCCGCGCGACCCGGGAATGACGACCGGCCCCGTGTCGGCCGGCGTCGCGCCTTTGCGATGCAGCCAGCCCGGCTCGCCGTCGACGCTCGCGCGGCTCACCAGGTTGTGGTTCACGTCGAGTACGCACCGGCCATCGGTGCGCCAGCGCGCCAGCATGCGCCGCGCGATCAGGTCACGATTCGCGATGGCGTAGCGCAACGCCGCATCGTGACGCGCGAGGTACGCCGTGCAGGCGGCATCCGTGTCGTCGAGGCCGTTGTAGCCATGCTCGCACATGTGCTGCTCGAGGATCGACTGGCCGAAGCCGCGCGATCCGCTATGCACGAGCAGCAGCAGGCGATCGGGATCGAGGCCGAGCGCCGCGACGGCATCGGTGTCGTACACCGCATCGATCCGCTGCGCCTCCGCGAAATGATTACCGCTGCCGATCGTGCCGAGCGATGCCGCGTACGCGTGATCCGCGAACCCGGCGGCGGCGACCAGCGGCTGCCAGCTTGCATCGGGCGGGGCGTCGATCGAGCCGAGCCGGCTCGCGAGCTTCGACGCGCTGACGCGCCGCGCATCGAGCGCGGTTTGCCACAGCGCCATCCCGCAGCCGATATCGCCACCAATCAGCGCCGGATACAGCCGGCCCGTCGAGAAAAACGCGGCGCCAACGGGATAGCCGCGTCCGGGGTGAAGATCGGGCATGCCGGCGACGCGCCGCATGCCGGGGAGGGTGGCAGCATGTTCGAGCTGCCGGATGGCCTCACCTTCGATCCAGGTAGTGGCGCAAGCGCACAACGTGATGCGCTCGCCCAGGTATTGCATGGAATTGCCCATGGAGGTTTCCGTTCGATAAAAAGGAAGAACGGCGGGCCATGGTGCAGGCAGCGCACACAGGCGCTGCCCGACATCGGAAGTCGGGAAGAGGGCGGCACGACCGGATCGGAACGACCCGGCTCATCGCCGTGACGGCGATACGGGGTGCTGCTTGGCGTGAACGATGAGACGAACGGACGCGAAAAACCCGAACTACGACCCGCGACGGGAGGAGTGCTGGCGTGACGTCATGATTTTTTCTCCTTGCGAGTGAGGGGTTGATCGGAATGGCGGCGACTCTAGCATGCATGCGACGCGCGCAACAAGCGGGGAGCGCAGCGTTGCCCATTGAACCACGGTTCGATGTGGCGAAAAACACACAAATAGGAATCCGGACCATTCCCATGTCGATGGCGCGCGTGGCACGCCGCAGCAAGCATTCGACGCACGCCGACAACCGCGACGGCCGTACTCGACCACGCTTGACAGCGCACATGCCGTTTCGTAGCATCCGCGTGCTTCATCCCTGAACCCTCATCGAATCGGTGATCCAAGTGCCCGCAAACATTCGTCCCTTCGCCTGATACGCCGACGACTGCCGTCCCGGCCGCGCGTCGTCCTGCCCGTTCCCGTCTGCCTCGCGGCGCCGGAACCGTGATCGCAGGGCCGCGCCCGGACACGCACTGACACCGCAACGCACACCCATCGTTCGTTCACGTCGTCGGCTTTTTCTGATATTTCCGGAGAAAGACCATGACGCTGGATTTTCGCGCCTACGCGCAATCGCTCGACCTCGCCCGCTACCCGCGCACGCCGCACCTCGAAGGCTCGCGCCTGCAGGACGGCGACGAAGGTCACGACCACGTTCCCTATCGCACCCTCGCGGGCGCCCATCTCGTCGTCGAGGAAAAGCTCGACGGCGCGAACACGGGCATCAGCTTCAGCCCCGCGGGCGAACTGCTGCTGCAGTCGCGCGGCCACTATCTGGCCGGCGGCGGCCGCGAGCGGCAGTTCGGGTTCGTGAAGACCTGGGCCGCCGCCCATGCGGGCTGGCTGCTCGACCGCCTCGGCGATCGCTACGTGATGTACGGCGAGACGATGAGCAAGAAGCACGCGGTGTTCTACGACGCGCTGCCGCATCACTTTTTCGAGTTCGACGTGTTCGATCGCTCAATGGGCCGTTTCCTGTCGACACCCGCGCGTCGCGCGCTGCTCGCCGATGGGCCCGTGCTGTCGGTGCCCGTGCTGTACGAAGGCATCGCGCCGGCGCGACTCGCGGACCTGAAGGCCATGCTCGGCCCGTCGCTCGCGAAGACGCCGGGCTGGCGTCGCGCCTTCGAGGAAACGGTGCGGCGGCAGGGGCTCGACCTCGCGCGTGCATGGCAGCAGTGCGACAAGTCGGAGCGCTCCGAAGGGCTCTACGTGAAGGTCGAGACGGACGACACGACGATCGCGCGCTTGAAGTGGGTGCGCCACGATTTCGTGCAGGCCATTCTCGAATCGGCGCGCCATCACTCGGAGCAGCCGTTCATCCCGAACCTGCTCGCGCCGGGTGTCGACCTGTATGCGCCGCGCCCGACGGTCACGTGGGCATCGATCCCCGCCGCGCGCCCGAACCCATGAACGCGGAACGGCCGAGCGCCATTTCGAGAGGAGTCTTGATCATGAAGTAC
This sequence comes from Burkholderia sp. AU38729, assembly GCF_020419725.1. Taxonomy (NCBI): domain Bacteria; kingdom Pseudomonadati; phylum Pseudomonadota; class Betaproteobacteria; order Burkholderiales; family Burkholderiaceae; genus Burkholderia; species Burkholderia sp. AU38729. The sequence continues at coordinate 30,834 of NZ_JAIZQO010000021.1, forward strand.
GAACAATTGCAGGCACTCGTGCCCGCACCCGGCCGGCAGCCGGACTATCACGCGTGTCTCGCGGCATTTCCCGCGCTCGAACACGCGAAAACGACCCCGCAGGAGCCTGCGCACCACGGCGAAGGCGACGTGTGGACGCATACGATGATGGTGATCGATGCGCTGCTCGCGCTGCCCGAGTACCAGGCTGCGTCGCGCGCCGACCAGGAGATCGTGTTCCTGGCCGCGCTGCTGCACGACATCGCGAAGCACGGCACGACGGTCGTCGATCCCGTTACCGGTGCGATCGGCCATCCCGGCCACTCGCGCAAGGGTGCGATCGATGCGCGGATCGCACTGTGGGATGCCGGCGTGCCGTTCGCGGTGCGCGAGGCAATCTGCCGGATGATCGCCGTGCACCAGGTGCCGTTCTTCGCGATGAGCGGGTCGCGCCGCGGCACACCGGAGTTCATCGCGCGCGAGCTGTCGTGGCAGGTCAGCTTGCCGCTGCTGTGCCTGCTTGCCGAAGCCGATATCCGCGGGCGCATCTGCGACGACACGCAGCGCGTGCTCGACAACATCGAACTGTTGCGCGAACTGGCGCGGGAAGAGGGCTGCTACGGCCAGCCGCGTGGATTCGCCGATGCGCACACGGCGCTCAGCTACTTTCGCGGCGCGGACGTGCATCCCGACTATCCGCTGTTTCGCACACCGGGCGCGCAGGTCGTCGTGATGTCAGGGCTGCCCGCGTCGGGCAAGAACACGTGGGTGGCGCGGCATCATCCGGATCGGCCGGTCGTGTCGTTCGACGATGCGCGCGATGCATTGGGGCTGCGTCATGGGCAGAACGAGGGCGCGGTCGCGCACCATGCGGTCGACGCCGCGAAGGCACTGTTGCGCGCGCAACAGCCGTTCGTGTGGAATGCGACGAACCTGTCGCCGCTGATGCGCAAGAAGACCCTCGACCTGCTGTTTGCGTACAACGCCGACGTGACGCTCGTCTACCTCGAACAGCCGCGCGCGGAACTGTTGCGTCGCAATGCGCGGCGTGACACGTCGCTGACGAACCGCGCGCTCGAGGCGATGCTGCTACGCTGGGATCTGCCGCTGCCGACCGAAGCGCATGCGGTGCGGTATGAAGTCTGATGCGGCGACGTCACGACACGAGACGGTACGCCGCAATTCACCGCGGCGTACCGGCTCGTTTCATTTCAGCGATGCATTCTGCTGCGTCGCGCAAGCTCGCAGCCGATCCGGAACAGGTGTCCGGCAGGTGAGTTCATCGTGAATTCCGGCCTCAACTCGCCACGATGATGAATGTGGTGAGCGCGATCGGGAACAGCGCGAGGCCGAGCAGGCCCAACGCGCCATCGGCTGCCATCGCGATCGGCGACAACGCCAGCTTGGCGCCGCGGCCGACAGCCGTCAGCTTGTCCGTCACCGTAACCTCGTACGGCCGATTGAACGCCTGCGGGACCGACGAAGGCGTGACGTCGTTCGGCAGATAGCGCTTGCCGCTGATCGCGCCTTTTGACGTCAGGTCGCCACGTTCCTGCTTGAAACCGTCCGCGAGCGCGCGCTCGCGCACGTCGGAGCCGGTCGGCGCATCCGAGTCCTCCAGCCTCATCGTGTATCGACCGGTGATCTCGTCGCCGTGCGCCTCGAAACCGTTGAACGCCGTGTGGATCTTGGGGCGATAGGGCGCGTTGAGCACCGTTCCAAGGCTCGGCGGCATCTCGAAGATGTAGTGATATTTCTTGCCGAGCACGACGAGCTGCTTGCCGTCCGCGGTGATCAGGAACGTCGACAAGGTTTCGTCGTATTCCGAATCCTTCATCCACGCCTTGGTGACGGGACCGAAATCGGCGCAGCCGACAAGCATGCCGGACGCTGCCACGGCGGGCAGCGCGAGAAATGTTCTTCTTTTCATGTGTGCTGTTGGATGTTGTTGGTTATTCAGCGGAACCGCTTGAATGTCGGACGCTGCGTTCGATGAACGCGGCACCCTGACGGCCGATCATGCGGTTTCTTCGCCTGCGCATTGTAGGGCCAAAACGGCAAGCGCAGTATCCCCCGGGCAAAGCGCGTCACCCGCGTGCGGTAGACTGCACGCTCGCTTGCCCACCGCCCACTTCACGACCGCTCGCGCCCGCTGACACGCCATGGATCGAATCGATGCGATGAAGGTGTTCGTCGCCACGCTGGACGAGGGCAGCCTCGCGGGCGCGGGCCGGAAGCTCGGCCGGTCGCCGGCGGCGGTCAGCCGCGCGATCGCGTTCCTGGAAGCACACACGGGCACCGCGTTGCTGTACCGCACGACGCGCACGATCCGGCTCAGCGAGGCCGGCGAACGCTACGCGGCCGCGTGCCGCCGCATTCTGTCCGATCTCGAGGAAGCCGACATGCTGGTCGCCGACGAACGTTCGGCGCCGCGCGGCCTGTTGACGGTCACCGCACCCGTCGCCGCGGGTGAAGACGTGCTGCGCGCGCTCCTCGACGAATTCATCGAACGCCATCCGGCCGTGTCGATCCGGCTGCAGTTGCTCGACCGTCCCGTCAGCCTGATCGACGAAGGAATGGACGTCGCGCTGCGGATCGCGCACCTGTCCGATTCGACGCTGGTCGCGATTCCGGTCGGCGCGGTACGGCGGGTCGTCGTGGCGTCGCCCGATTACCTGGAGAAGCATCCGGCAATCGAAACGCCGGCCGATCTCGCGCAGCACCGGATCATCTCGATGACGCATTTCGGCCTCGACTCGTGGAGCTTCCCACCGTCCACGCCGTCGGCGCTGCCGCAGGTCGTCCAGTTCGCGCCGCGCTTCATCATCAACACGATCCGCGGCGCGGTCGCGTCGGCCGTCGCCGGGCACGGCGTCACGCGGCTCTTTTCGTATCACGTCGCCGAACCGGTGCGAGACGGCACGCTACGCATCGTGCTGAGCGACAGCGAGCACGCGCCGCTGCCCATCCATCTCGTCACGCCTTACGGACGCCTTGCGGTGCCGAAGGTGCGCGCATTCGTCGATTTCGCGGCGCCGCGCCTGCGTGAGCACTTCGCGCGGCTGGCGGCCATTACCGACGGCGATTGAACCGGGATGCGGAAGAATGGCTTTCGTGCGCCGAGGATTCTCCCGATAACCAGCTCAATCTAGACTTCCTTCAACCAACGGTCGCGCATGGCGCCCGTTCAACGAATGGAGGTCGACATGCATCAAGCGCTTCCCGTTCAGCCTCGCGCCCGCGCGTGCGGACCGGCACACCGCGTGCTCACCGGCATCGGCAGGGCCGGTTTCGCATTCGCGTCGTCGTCGGCCATCTTCGTCACGCAGGGGCTTCCCGCACAGCCGGCCTCGACGGGGAGCGCGCAATGAGCACGATCTCGCATGCCCCCGCCACGGCACGGGCCGAGCGACCCGCCGCCAGCTACGCCGAACGTAACACGCGCTACTGGCGACGCAATCTCGCCGTCTGCGTGTTCGGCTCGTTCACGACGCTCGTCAGCCTGAGCATGCTGCTGCCGTTCCTGCCGCTGTACGTGCGGCAACTCGGCGTCGAGACGCAGTCGGCCGTGATCCAGTGGTCGGGCGTCGCGTTCGGCGCGACGTTTCTCGGCACGGCCGTCACCGCGCCGCTGTGGGGCCGCCTCGCGGACCGCTTCGGCCGCAAGCCGATGCTCGTGCGTGCCGCGATCGGCATGGCGATCGTGATGTCGTTGATCGGCGTCGCGCACAACGTCGTCGAACTCGTCGCGCTGCGGCTGCTCGCGGGGCTCGTCGGCGGCTACGCGTCGGCGTCGACGGTGATGGTCGGCACGCAGGCGCCGCGCGAACACGCGGGCTGGGCGCTCGGCATCCTGTCGACCGGTGCCCTCGCGGGTAACCTGGTCGGGCCGCTCGTCGGCGGGTTGCTGCCGGGATGGCTCGGCATTCGCGGCACGTTCTTCGCCGGTGGCGCGATGATCGCCGTCGCCGCGCTGCTGACGATCTTCGTCGTGAAGGAAGACTTCCAAGCCGGCACCGATGCCGGCACGCGCACCTCACGCGCCGCGGCCGGCATGCCGCACCGCACGAATCGTGCAGCGGTCGCCGCGCTGCTGGTGACGGCGATGATGGTGCTGCTCGCGAACATGTCGATCGAACCGATCATCACCGTGTATATCGGCGGCCTCGGCGTGGGCGGCGACCACCTCGCGCGTGTCGCCGGCGTCGTGATGGCGTGTTCGGCGCTCGGCAGCATGCTGACCGCCGCACGGCTCGGCGCGCTGGCCGACCGGATCGGCAGCTGGAACGTGATCATCGGCTGCCTGTTGCTGACCGCGCTGGCGATGGTGCCGCAGGCGTTCGTCACGCACTGGTGGCAGCTTGCCGCGCTGCGCGGGCTGATGGGCATGTCGCTCGCGGGGTTGCTGCCGTCGATCGGCAAGCTCGTGCGGCAATCGGTCGACGAGCGCGCGACCGGGCAGATGCTCGGCTACCTGCAGTCCGCGCAGTTCAGCGGGCAGGTGGTCGGCCCGGCGATCGGCGGGCAGATCGGCGTCGCGCTCGGGCTGCATTCGGTGTTCTTCGCGACGGGCGCGCTGCTGGCGGCCTGCGCGGGACTCGCGCACTGGGCGCGCGGCCGATAGCGGCTGGCCGGCGGAGCGCGGGCTGGCGTAGGATGAGCGCAGTGGCCGGTGTCGCGCCGAAAAGCAGAGACAACGTGCACCATCGCCAGCATGGCAGATACCGCCGCACCGCACGGCGACCCGTCGTTTCCAACATGACGCTCACGTGACCGGTCGCGTGCAACGCACGACGAACGCGCACCGATCCGAACCCGACACACGCGCGTCGGCCCGTATCCGGCCGACGCATTTCGACGACGAATCCTGCAGGAGAGGAGCGACATGAACCAATCGACCGACAACCGGACGCTGTTGCGCACGCTCGGCATGCGCGCCCCGATCATCCAGGCGCCGATGGCCGGCGTCAGCACGCCGGCGCTGGCGGCCGCCGTGTCGAATGCGGGCGGGCTCGGCTCGCTCGGCGTGGGCGCGACGAACGCCGACGGCGCCCGCAAGATGATCCGCGACACGCGCGCGCTCACCGACCGGCCGTTCAACATCAACGTGTTCTGCCACCAGCCGGCGCACGCCGACGCGGCCGTCGAACGCGCGTGGCTCGACTGGCTCGCGCCGGTGTTCCGCGAATACGGCGCGACGCCGCCCGCCACGCTGTCGGAGATCTATACGAGCTTCGTCGCGGACGAAGCCATGCAGGCGCTGCTCGTCGAAGAAAAACCGGCCGTCGTCAGCTTCCATTTCGGGCTGCCGTCCGCGGAGGTGATCGCCGCGCTGAAGCGCGCGGGCGTCACGCTGTTCGCGTCCGCGACGCATCTCGACGAAGCGCGCCAGATCGCCGCCGCCGGCATCGACGCGATCGTCGCGCAGGGGATCGAGGCGGGCGGGCACCGCGGCGTGTTCGATTCGACCGCGCATGACGATCGCCTCGGCACGTTCGCACTCACGCGCCTGATCGTGCGCGAATGCGCGCTGCCGGTGATCGCCGCCGGCGGCATCATGGACGGCGAGGGCATCGCCGCCGCGCTCGCGCTCGGCGCGCAGGCCGCCCAGCTCGGCACCGCGTTCGTCGCGTGCCCGGAGACGTCGATCGACGACGGCTATCGCCGCGCGCTGCTGGGCGACGCGGCACGCCACACGACGTTCACCGCCGCGATCTCGGGCCGGATCGCACGCGGCCTCGCGAACCGGCTGACCGCGCTCGGCGACGACCCGCACGCGCCGGTGACTCCCGCCTATCCGATCGCGTACGACGCCGGCAAGGCGCTGCACGCGGCCGCGAAGGCAAAGGGTGAATTCGGCTACGGCGCGCAGTGGGCCGGGCAGGCGGCGCCGCTCGTGCGGTCGCTGCCGGCGGCCGAGCTGTTCGCCGCGCTCGAACGTGAAACGCGGGCGGCGATCGAGCGGCTGCAGCACATGCTGGATTGAGCGCACGATTCGCGGGCAACGGGCCGCAGCCACATGCGGGCGCTCGGTGAACGCACCCTGATCGCCGCGCCGATTTGTCGCCGCCCGCCGCCGATTTGCAATGTTCTGTATCTGCACGAACCGCGGATACATCGCGATACAACGCAGCTTCGAGCGTCCGCTATAAAGCAGGCATGACCTCTTCGGGAGTGCACCATGTCCGCAACCTGGTTCAAAGGGTCCTGCCATTGCGGGGCCGTCAAATTCGAAGTCCGAACGGCCGTGACGCCGGCGACGCGCTGCAACTGCAGCCTGTGCCGCCGGCGCGGCGCATTGATGAGCCCGATGTTCGCGGCCAGCGAACTGACGATCGTCGAAGGCGAGGGCGCGCTGACGTGCTACCAGTTCAACACACGCACGGCCCGCCACTATTTCTGCAGCCATTGCGGCATCTATCCGTTCCATCAAACGCGCATGAACCCCGCCTGCTGGCGCGTCAATCTCGGCTGCCTCGACGGCGTCGACCCGTATGCGCTCGATGCGACGGTCGCCAACGGCGCGAGCCTCTCGGTCGTGGAGGACGCATGAAACGCTGGCTGATGATCCTGCTGTTTGCCGCGGGCGGGCTCGCGACCGAAATCGCGCATCCGGTGCAGTGCACGCTGTTGTCGGTCAGCCGCATCCAGACCGGCAAGCGCCGCAGGGCGGGCTGACGGCGCGCCGATTCATCGAGACCGATTATCATGCTTCCGATAAGATCGCACGCGATATATAATGCGTCCATCTGCGGCCGTTCGCGTCGCGGGAGGACGTTCATGAAACCGACCGAAACCCCATCCGACACCGATCCGAAGCTGTCCGAGTTCCTGTGCTTTGCGATCTACTCGACGAACCTCGCGTTCGGCAAGGCGTACAAGCCGATCCTCGAAGCGCTCGGCCTCACGTATACGCAATACATCACGATCATCGCGCTGTGGGAGCAGGACAACCAGACGGTCGGCCAGCTCGGCGAGAAGCTGTTCCTTGAATCCAATACGCTGACACCGATCCTAAAGAAGCTCGAGGCGATGGGCTATCTGGAGCGGCACCGCGATCCGTCGGACGAACGCCAGGTGCTCGTCAGCCTGACGAAGAGCGGCCGCCGCGTGCGCGAGAAGGGGCTCGACATGAACCTGGTCGAAGCCACCGGGTTGAAGCCGGACGAATTCGCGAAGATGCAGAAGGCGATCGTCACGCTGCGCGGCAACCTGATCCGGTCGACCGACGAATAAACGCCCGGTCACGCTGCGGCAGGCACGACCCGCGTGCCGGCCGCGTCGTCATGCGTGCCCGTCGCCCAGCACCAGCAGGTTCATCTCGCGGCGGACGACGAAACCGAGTGCGAGATAGCGCTCGATCGCCACCTGGTTCGACGTGAGGACGTGCAGGAAAGGCGTATCCGCGCGCGCGTCGATCTCCGCAATCAACGCCCGAATCAGCCGCGCCGCCAGCCCTTGCCGCCGGAACGCGGCATCCACGCAGACGGCGCTGATCTCCGTATACCCGTCGGCCTGCATCCGCTCGCCGGCCATCGCGGCCAGCCGGCCTTCACTGCGAATGCCGATGTAATGGCCGAGCTCGAACGTGCGCGGGCCGAACGGGCCGGGCTGCGCGGCCGTGGTCAGCGCGAGCATGTCCGGCACATCGGCTTCGCCGAGCGTGACGTAACCCGATTCAGGCGCCGGGTCGAGCGTCCGCTGCCAGACCATCTGCAACAGATTCGCGCGCCGGATCACCGACCATCCCGCCGGCGGCTCGATCTCGTCCGGCGTGACCAGTGCCGCCGGTCCGTGAGCGGCGATCAGCGCGCGCAACGCGTCGAAGGATGCCGCGCTCGTATCCTCGATCGCGGCAAACGGCGCGACGGCCGCCGGAAACCGCCATGCACGGTCGTGGCCGACCGCAAAGCGGCGCTGCCTGCCCGTCAGCGCGTTCCACACCACACGGTCGAGCGGGTGCGCACGGCCTGGCGCGGTTCCGGTCGTTGCATCGGACATCGGCTGCTCCTCGTCTGAAGGTTTCGATCGCACAGCATAGACCGGGATCGGGCGGGCAGGGCGCGGCAACGTCGATCGCGTCGCCGTCGCGGCGCAGCACGTCCTGCCGGAGCCCGGACTAGCGCTGCCAGCGCCCCGGATCCACCCATATCGGGAACGACAGGATCACCGCCAGCCCGTTCCCCCCGATCCCGGCCGTCACCTCGACCGATCCGCCATGCGATTCGGCGATTCGCGCGACCAGCGACAGGCCAATGCCGCTGCCCGGCTGCACCGTCCCCGGTACCCGGTAGAAGCGTTCGAAGATCCGCTCCCGCTCGCCGACCGGCACACCGGGCCCGTCGTCCGCGATCCGCAGCCTGACCCGAGCGCCGTCCGCATCGGCGGGGACGTCGCTCCCAATCTCGACCCGCCCGCCGTCACGGCCGTAACGCAGCGCGTTGTCGATCAGGTTGCGCACCGCAATGGCGATCTCGTCCAGGTCGCCCCAGACGCGCGCCGGTTCGACCGCGATCCGCATCGTCTGTCGGCGCGCACGGGCGGCCACGTCGAAGTCGCTCGCGATCAGCGCAACGAGCCGCGACAGGTCGACCGGCCCGTGCTGGTCGGCACGTGTCCCCGCGTCCAGCCGCGCCAGTTCGAGCAATTGCCCGGATAGCCGCGCGCTGCGTTCGACGCCTGTTGCCAGCCTGCGTAGTGCCGCGTTTTTGTCCGCCAGGTTGTCCGCCTGCAACGCCACTTCCGCCTGGGCCGACAACGCCGCGAGCGGCGTGCGCAACTCGTGCGCCGCGTCGCCGATGAAACGGCGCTCGGTGTCGACGGCCTGACTCAGCCGCGCGAGCAGGCGATTGAACGATTCGACGAGCGGGCGGAGCTCCCGCGGCAGCGTCGCCAGCGGCAACGGCGAGAAATCGAACGCGGCCTTGCGCTGGATCGCCTGCTGGACGTCGCGCACCGGCCCGAACGACCAGCGGATCACCCACCAGATCACGACGCCCAGCATCCCGAGCATCACCGCCGTATTGAACAGGCCGAGCTGCAGCGCATTGTTCGCCTTCTCCTGCCAGGTCGTGGCCGGCCCGCCTGTCTGAACGTGAATCCGGCCCGCCGGATCCGACAGCGAGTACACCCGCCAGGTCTCGTCGTGCGCGACGCCACGCCCGGTGCTCACGCCGTATCCGTCCCGCAGGTCGGACTTGAGGGCCGGCCCCGGCGCATCCGCGCTGTGCATCACGTTGCGGCCATCGACCCAGACCTGGAACGCGACGTCGTATTTGCCATACGCCGTTTTCGGTACGACTGCCTGCGCGTTCACCGCGGGCAGGCCATTGATCGTATCCGGCAATGCGAGGAGCAGCAGTTGCGCGGCACTCTCGAGCATGCCGTCGCGCCAGCCGCGCTGCTCACGCCACAGGCCGATGCCGAGAAACGCCCCCCAGCTCGCCCAGAACACGACGACCGCCGCCATCACGGTCGCGAGCAGGCGCATGCGTAGCGACTTCATGCCGGGCGCTCCCCGACGCGATAGCCGAAGCCGTGCACCGTCACGATCAGCTCGTCGCCGAGCTTGCGCCGAAGTTGATGGATGTACACCGCGATCGTGTTGCTTTCGATTTCGCTGTCGTTGCCGTACACGCGCGCTTCGAGCTGCGTGCGCGTGACGACGCGGCCTTGCCGCTCCATCAGCGCGAGCAGCGTGCGGTACTCGTGGATGCTGAGCGCAACGGGTTCGCCGGCGCGCGTGACTTCCTTGCGCGCCGGATCGACGTGCACGTCGCGGTAGACCAGGCGTTCCGACACGCGGCCCTGGCTGCGGCGCGTCAGCGCGCGCAGCCGTGCGTAGAGTTCGTCGAGCTGGAACGGCTTCACGAGATAGTCGTCGGCGCCGGCGTCGAGGCCGCGGATCCGGTCGCTCAGTTGATCGCGCGCGGTCACGATCAATACCGGCGTCGGGTCGTAGTTCGCGCGCATCGCGGCGAGCAGCGTGAAACCGGACGCGCCCGGCAGTTGCAGGTCGAGCAGCACCGCGTCGTAGTGGTGGCCCACGAGCGCGAGCCGCGCGGCCGGCACGTCGGCCGACCAGTCCGCGCGCCAGCCGTTCTGCCTGAGGCCCGCGCAAACGGCGTCGGCCAGCATGGCATCGTCTTCCACCAGCAGGATATCCATCGGTTTCGCTCCTCGAATGTCGAGGTCGCCAGCCTGACCGACCGCGATTAAAAACTTCTTAAAGCCCGGGAGCCACGATGCGTGCCATTCGCCGCATTGCCGGTGCAATGCATCTGGCGTTTTCTCGAGAGGCTCGCGATGACCGTGTCACGTCCTTCAATTCCGTTGTTGCAATGCAATGCCGCACGAGACTCCACCTGCGCGCCGCGTCGGTGCGGGCCATTCTGGCACGGAAGGCCGCGTGCGTTGTGCGCATTGCGCGCCCGCTGCGCGGGAGCGGCGCGATGAACCAGCTCGCCACGCTCGTCCCGTTCGGCCTCGCGCTCAGCGTGGCCGGCGCCAACAGCTTCGCCTGCCTCGTCGGCCTGTCGCTGATCGAACGGCTGATCCCCGTGCTGCCGTCCCACGTGCTCCTCACGCTGATCGGCGTCGCCAGCGCGCAAGGCGCCTGGACATTGCCGGAAGCGATCGTCGTCACGGCGCTCGGCAGCTTCGCCGGCTGCCTGTTGCATTACGCGCTCGGCAACCTGTGGCCGGAAGAGAGCGTGCTGGCCCTGCTGCGCCGCGTCGCGCCCATGGGCAGGCTGCCGCCCGCACGCATGGACGCGCTGATCGACGGCATCCGCGCGCGGCCCACGCGGCTCGCACTCTGGTCGCAACTGGTGCCGTTCGTGCGACTCGTCGCACCGGCGCTCGCCGGCTTGCTGGAAACGAGTTTCGCGCGGTTCGCGTCCGGTGCCGCGGCCGGTATCGCGCTGTGGAACACGCTGTTCATCACCGCGGGCTATCTGGCGGCGCAAGCGGCCGCCTAGCCGGACCTGCCGTTGACCGATCGATCCCGACTGGAGCCCGTCGATGCGAATCCCTGACTGGATGCTGTTCCTGCGTACCTGGTTGCGCAATCCGCGCCGCGTCGGCGCACTCGCGCCGTCCGGCCCCGCGCTCGCCGCGCTGATCACCGCCGAGATCCCGCGCGATGGCGCTACCGTGATCGAGCTCGGTGCGGGCACCGGCGTGTTCACGCGGGCATTGCTCGCGCGCGGCGTCACGAGTGACCGGCTGGTGCTGGTGGAAGCCGATCCCGCATTCGCGAACGCGCTGCGGCGTCAGTTCCCCGCGTTGAGAGTCATGCAGATGAATGCCGCGCAGCTCGGCGTCACGGGCGACTTCTTCGGCGGGGCGCGTGCGGATGCTGTCGTGAGCGGGTTGCCGCTCGTCGCGATGCCGGTCGAACAGGCCGTCTCGATCGTACATTGCACGTTCGCGCGCCACCTGGCTGCCGACGGTGCGTTCTACCAGTTCACGTATGTGCCGCGTTGCCCGATTCCGGCGCACTACCTGGAGGCCATGCGCATTCGTGCTGTCCGGGTTGGCGTCGCGTGGATGAACTTCCCGCCGGCCATCGTGTATCGCTTCGAACGCCGGATCGATGCGGCCGAGCGTCAGTGGCCCGGGGCGCGGCCGCTGCTCGATGCGGTTGCGGAGGCAACTAGTTTGCACGGCGTCGATACTGCGCCATCACTCGACTCGAGCGGCGTGCAGCCATTGACAGAGGGAAGTGCGTCATCGTGAACGCGCTCGGGTGCCGGTTGCCGATCGGCCTGCCACGGTTGCCGATTCTTCTTCGCCAATCACGGGCCATGAACGTCGGGAGCCGCATCGGTACGCGCACTCCCGAATCCCGGACCAACGCAAGCACGCGGTGCGCGTCGACCTGCCTCACTGCATTTCGTCGACGACCGGCGAGGAGCGCGCCATGCTCGCGCGCTCCCGCTGCTCGCATGTCGAACCGAACTACCCGGCCGTGCGCGACGATTCCGACGCGCCATGCTCAATGGCCGAAATAGATCGACCGCTCGGCCGTGCGAACCGCGTTGCGGCTGCCCGACTGCGTCGCACTGCCGGCGTCGCTGCCGTAACCGGACGCCTGCGACTCGACCGCGACTGCAGTGGTGTCGTGAACCCGGCGCAGCGCGGCCTGGAGATTGTCAGGATAGTTCGGGTCGTTGGGCCGGTTCGGCAGGTAGCCGGCCTTCTGCAGCGCGGCCAGTTCCGCACGCACTTGCGAGCGCGTCACGGTGCCGTCACCGGCAAACGCCGGCGCGGCAACGGCAGCCGACACGGCAACGAGAAAGGCAGCGATCAGTTGGGTCTTCATCATTCACCTCGACAAGAAAATGGAATTCAGTAGTTGCGCATCGTGCGCCGGCCACCGGCGCCGTTCGCGGTGTCGTTCAATGACCGAAGTAGATCGAGCGTTCGGCGATTCGCGCCGCATGCCGGCTGCCCGACTGCGTCGCGGCGGCGGCATCGCTGCCGTAACCGGACGTCGCTGCGTCGGCCACTGCGGTGTCGTTCGCGTGAATGCGCTTCAGTGCGGCCTGCAGATCGTCCGGATAGTGCGGATCGTTCGCGCGGCCCGGCCGATAGCCGGCCTGTTCGAGCTGGACGAGCTCGGCACGCACCTGCGCGCGGGACACGGCGGCTGCATCGGCGAACGCCGGTGCGGCAGCGGAGGCGGAAACGGCCACGAGAAGGGCGGCGATCAATTGGGTTTTCATCGTTTACCTCGACAGAAGAGAAATAGAAGGGATTCAGGGTTCGCGTATCGACGATGCGTCGCGCTCAATGACCGAAATACACCGAGCGGTCGGCCACGCTGACCGCATGCCGGCGGCCCGATTGCGTGACCGCCTCGCCGTTGCTGCCGTAGCCGGACGCCTGCTCGTTGCGGGCGACCGCATCGGCGGCATGGATCTGCGTGAGTGCAGCCTGGAGATCGTTCGGATAGGTGGCGTCGGTCGCGCGATTCAGCGGGTAGCCGGCCTGTTGCAACTGCGCGAGCTCGGCGCGCACCTGCGCACGCGTCACGGTGGATTCGCTGGAGAACGCCGGTGCGGCAACCGTGGCCGAAACTGCGACGAGAAGGGCGGCGATCAGTCGGGTATTCATCATTCACCTCAAAAAGAAAGAAAGGAAATCGGGCATTCGGCAAGGCGGCGCCAGGCCGCCTGATGCATCGTTCAAGCGATACGGATGTCGACGTCGATGTTGCCGCGCGTCGCCTTCGAATACGGGCAGGTCTGGTGCGCCGCATCGACGATGCGCTGCGCGACGTCGCGATCGAGCCCCGGCACGCTCACGTTCAGCCGGGCCTGCAGGAAGTACGCATTGCCGGCGGTGCCGAGATCCACTTCGGCGTCGACCGCGAGATCGGCCGGCAGCGTCACCTTCGCGGCACGCGCCGCAAGCTGCATCGCGCCGATGAAGCAGGCCGACCAGCCGGCCGCGAACAACTGCTCGGGGTTGGTGCCGGTGCCGGCGCTGCCCGGCGACGACAACTGGATGTCGAGGCGGCCGTCGGAACTGCGCGCCGAGCCGTCGCGGCCGCCCGAAGTCGTATGCGTCTTGCCCGTGTACAGCACTTTTTCGATCTTGCTCATCATTTGCTCCGTCAGTTGGGTGGTTTGTTTCAGATGCGATTCGATCGCATGCGATGGAGTTTCGTCGAGGCCGCCCACCCAGTCAAGCGTATTCGATTAAATCGCATGCGATATTTTGTATTTCAATGTATCTGGATACGTGTACAGCCTTGCGAGAGAAGGCTTTCCGGTGATCGTTCCCCGATATGCGACGCGCGACGCATCCGGGCAGGGCAGGTCAAAACGCCCCGGGAATGGCTGGCCGCCGGCAGGGCGGCCGATCGGTCAGGCCGGGTCGATCTCGGCGATCACGACGAGGATCACGGCCGCATCGGCCGGCAACTGGCGCTGGGAGAACGCCGAGCGCGCGTGGCCCGACTTTTCGCCCAGCACGGCGGCGAACAGGTCCGACGCGCCGTCGATCACGGCCGGCTGCCCGACAAAGCCGTCGGCCGAACTCACGTGCCCCTCGACGCGCACGATCTTGCGCAGGCGCTCGAACCCGCCCAGGTGCCGGCGAATCTGCGCGAGCACGTTCAGCGCCGCGAGCCGGGCGGCATGCTTGCCGTCGTCGACGTTCAATTGCTCGCCGACACGGCCGGTATAGGCAATCTTGCCGTCGACCAGCGGCAGTTGTCCGGAGACGAACAGCAGGTTGCCGGCTTCGCTGGCGGCCGTATAGCTGCCGAGCGGGTTCGGCGGCTCGGGTAACGCGAGGCCGAGGTCGGCCAGTTTCTGTTCGACGGTCATGTCGTGCTCCTTGCGGGAAAAGGGTTCGGGCGATCGGTGCGGCCTGTGAGTCACTGTAGTCAAGCGGCCGAAGCCGGTAAATGTCAGCCGCGCAATTGATTCACGACGCGGTGTTACGAATCGCGCCGTGCGCGTCCGCTGGTTTCCGCCGCGAGATTCATGCACACTCGGCGTCATCGCGGGCCACGCGCCGCAGACGGCAGGAATCGCCTCATGCAACGACAATTCGACGATCTGCTGCTGGGCAGCATCGAGCTGTTCTGCCTCGCCGCCGAACTCGGCAGCTTCACGCTGGCGGCCAACGCGGCGAGTGTCACGCCGGCCGCGGTCAGCCGCTCGGTCGCGCGGCTCGAGGCGCGTCTCGGCGTGCGGCTGTTCGTGCGCACGACGCGCCAGATCCGCCTGACCGATTCCGGCCGCCGCTATTTCGAGCAATGTCGCGACGCGCTGTCGCAACTCGTCGACGCGGAGCGCGAGGCAACCGGCCAGCAGGCGACGCCCGCCGGCGTGCTGCGGATCAGCATGCCGACACCGTACGGGCACTATCGCGTGCTGCCGCTGCTGCCGGCGTTTCGCGAGCGGTATCCGGACGTGCGCGTCGACACCCACCTGAGCAACCGCAACATCGACTTCGCCGAGGAAGGCTACGATCTGGCGATCCGCGGCAGCGCGCCGGCCGATTCGAACCTGATCGCACGCAAGCTGGAGGATGCCGAACTCGTGATCGTCGCGACGCCCGGCTACCTGAAGCGCGCGGGCATGCCGACCGCTGTCGACGACCTGCATGCGCACGAATGCATCCAGTTCGAGCTGCCGAGCAGCGGGCGGACGATTCCGTGGCTGTTCGACGATGGCTCGGACGGAATCGACGTCGCGACGACCGGCAGCTACGGTACGTCGGGCGACTATCTTGCCGGTGTGACGCTTGCGCGCAGCGGTGCGGGCCTGTTCCAGACCTATCGCTTCATCGTCGAGCAGGATCTGCGGGCCGGCACGCTCGTGGAAGTGCTGCCCGGCCTCGGCGGCCGGTCGCGGCCGTTCATGCTGCTGTATCCGCATGCGCGCTTTTTATCGTCGCGCGTGCGCGTGTTCGTCGACTTTCTCGTCGAGCATCTGGCGCGCGCGCCGGCCGGGCAGCCGGCCGAGAAACGCGCCAAACGGGCCGGCGCATCGCGCTAGGCGCGCCGGCTCGCGGTGTCGACGCCGCGCCTCAATGCCCGGCGCTCTGGCCGCCGTCGACATGCAGGATCTCGCCCGTGACGAACGGCGCCGAATCCAGGTACAGGATCGCGTCGACGATGTCGCTCATTTCGCCCATGCGGCCGACCGGATGCAGCGACGCGAGCGTCGCGTGGGTTTCGGGCGCGTGCATCGGCGACTTGATGATCCCGGGCGACACCGCATTCACGCGAATGCCGGCCTTCGCATACTCGATCGCGAGCGACTTCGTCGCCGCATTCAATCCGCCTTTCGTCAGCGACGCAAGTACCGACGGCACGTTGCTGTTCGCGTGATCGACCAGGCTCGTCGTGATGCTGACCACGTGGCCGCCGCCGTGTTTCTGCATCGCGGCGATCGCATGCTGCGTGACGTGGAAGAAGCCGCTCAGGTTGACGTTCGCGATCTGCGCGTAGTCGTCCGCGGTGTACTGCGTGAACGGCTTCGCGATGAAGATGCCCGCGTTGTTGACGAGCGTGTCGACGCGGCCGAAGCGTTCGATCGCGGCGTCGACCACGCGCCGTGCGACGGCCGCGTCGCCGATGTCGCCCGCGACGGTGACGAGGTCCGGATCGTTCGACGGCCCGATCGAACGTGACGTTGCGACGACGCGATGGCCGCGGGCCCGGAATGCGTCGACCGTTGCCGCGCCGATGCCTTGCGATGCACCGGTGACGATGATGACTCTGGATGCGCTCATGATTTGCCTCGATAGGTGAAGGGTTCCCGGCTTCGGTGCCGACCGGATCCGTGAATCCGATGGGCGAACTGTAGGCGCGCCGGTTGCGATCTCGAATACCCACCGTGGAGCAACAGTCTTGCGTCGGGGGAACAAATGCGGGGTGGGGTGGGGCGGGTTGAGGGACTGCGGTCAGGGCGGCCGTCGGGGCGTGGAGGCGTAGCGCGACCTCACCAAAGGCGACCGATTATCGGACGGTTTGACGCGCCGATTCGTCTGCTGCGGAACACGCAGTTGGCTAACTCAATGCCGATGTCGGGATAACTTTTCTTATCACAATAGCCTGATTTCGTTTCAAAACTGACCAGTCGGCAAACGCGTCAGTCTCGGTGCCGAGCATGCTGCGGTCAACATCGCCCGCCGGATACCGATGGACAGTCTTTGCGAGGCGGCAGGCGAGCGGGGCACCTGTCCGCGACCGGCGGACAGCGCTCCACGAAAAGCGCCCCAAAAACCGGATCGCTATCCGGCCTTCGGGGCGCAGTTCATCGAGTCGGGTTTCGAGGGTTTTCGACTGGCAGGATCGGGCCGCCGGCACCCTCCGCCGGCAGTTCCCTCACGATTGCGGCAGCCGACACCCGATCCGTCTGCCCGACGCCTCACGACGAATCGCGAGCGGGTTGGCTTCAGGACGTTTGTGCGGTGGACGTCAGGAAGATCTCCCTCATGCAGACGTGCTGCGGTTGCGCATAGGCGAAGCACACCGCGCGTGCGACGTCATCGGGATGCAGAACCGAAGCCAGCGAACTCATCCACTCGCGAAACATCGTCTTGGCGGACTCCGACGTGGTGGCGTCGAGCAAGGGCGTGTCGACCACGCCCGGCGCGATGGTCGACACGCGGATATTGTGCTGGCCGAGATCGGCGCCCAGCGCCGCCGACATGCCGTGCACCGCGAATTTCGATGCGCAATACGTCGAATGAAATGGAAAGGCCTGGCGGCCGGTGATCGAGCTGACATTGAAAATGCTGCCTCGCCGCCGCTCGATCATGCCGGGCAGCACGCTCTGAATCGCGTTCATCGTCCCGACGACGTTCACGTCCAGCATGGTCCGCAGTTCGTCGGCCGATTGTTCGAGCGGCTCGCCGAGCAGCATCGTTCCCGCGCTGCTCACGAGGCAGTCGACACCGCCGAACTGCGCCTGCGCGGCCTGCACCGCGGCCCGCACCGCACGCTCGTCGGTCACGTCCGCCGCGACGCATGCGGCGTTGGGCAAATCGAGCGCCTGCAGCTCGGCCAGCCGCCGCGACACCAGCAGCAGCGGATGCCCGAGCGCCGCGAACGCACGCGCGACCGCCGCACCAATGCCGGAACTCGCGCCCGTCACCATCACCAGCGGCAAAGTCGTCACGACGCGCCTCCCGTGCGGACCCCGCGGTCGCGCTTGCGCTGCGCGCGTTGCTGCACGTCGGCATACATCGCCTTGACCGCATTCGCCGTGAAGAACGCCATGTGCTCGTCAAAACGTCCCGGATGGACGATCGAGAACGGGGCGGGCGGTCGTTTGCCGAGCGTCGCCTCGTAAAGCGGGCCGATCGGATCGTTCATGTGCGAGTTGCGGAAGTTGTGCGCGGTCTGGGCCGCGTTTTCGGCGCCCGAAATCGAGGCCGTCGGCGTGTTGTCTTCAGGACTCACGCCGATCTGCGTCTTGACGAACTGGATGTGCTCGTCACGCCATGTCCGCACATACTGGTACACGTAGACCGTCTGACGAATCATCGCGGCGAGCGCCGGTTGCGTGTTCTGGCGCAGCACCTGTTGCGCCTGCTCGAGCACGGCGTCGTCGTCGCGCGCGGCAGTGTCGTTGAATGCCATCAGCCGCAGGCGGAGCGAACGCACCAGCAGCGGGTAGATCGTCAGGAACAGCCCCTTGCGCAGATTGTGCGAGTGAGACCCGCTCGTGATGCCAAGCGCCGGCCGGATCGCGAAGTAAGCCTTCGGACTCAGCGTCCGCACGATCGGCTTGATGTTGTCGGTGACGATCTGCAGCAACTTGTTGCACAGCGCCAGCGACGTCGCCTCATGCTCGAACGACTCGTTCGCTTCGTTCACGAGCGCCAGAATCGAATCCGCGATCACGTCGTTGACGAGGCCCACGAGGACTTCGCTGATCTGGTGGTACGCACGGAACTGCATCAGGTACGTCGGATCCTTGAGGTCGACGCAGGTGACCGCATCGCGCACCTCGTCGTTCTGCACGACCCGCTGATAGAACTGCTCGGCGCTCTCGCCCTCCAGGCGAAACACGCCCGGCACCCGAACGTGGCGCAGCACGGCCAGCCAGATCGTTTCGTAATTGGTATTGACGAAGGTGTGAAAGAACGTGAAGCGCTGCGGATCGTCGAGGTCCTTCTCCGAAACGTCGCCGACCGCTTCCGGCGCCGATTTCAGCGCTTCGTACATCGCTTCGGTTTTTTTCGCGGCCGCCTGATAGGTGGACGAATCCTCGATCGACAGAAAGTCCCCGCCATTGCGCCCGAGATCCGTTTGCACCAGCAACTGCGAAAAGCGGTACAGGGAATCGTTGAAATGATTCATCCACGAAATCTTGACCGACACGTCGCCGAAGCGGGAATGGCTGATGTCGTCGACGATCCGGTCGGCGAGGACGGAAATGTTATTCAGGCAGATTTCCGTCCCTCTGAAGATGGCGACAATACATTTTGCATCGATTTGCTGCTTTTCGCAGTTTATGAGTCGATCCAGGTATTTCACGCCATGCAGAAGTTCGTAGTTCGCAAGCACCGCGGTGCTGTCGATCTCCGCATGCGTCGAGAACGCCTCGCGCCGCCGCGAGATTTCGTCGAGGTCCAGTGATTTGGCGAGAAGCTTCTCCGTCGCGTGTTCCGCGGTGACGGGGAGATTGCTTTTGCTGCGCAGGAACGACGCGATTTCTTGCCGAATCGATCGGGCCGATTCGCTCTCAGGTGCTTTCACTTCCATTTAAAACCTCTCGATGGTCCGATGTTGATTTAATTGATTTTCAAGACGTATCAGGGTGGAGCGGGGGAGGATTGTATCGACTATTTTCTCGAAATGATCGCTGTCAGAACAGACAGCTTTATTCACACCGATGACACCTGATGTTTGTGTCAGGGATATCTGTCAGATATTGCAGGTTCACGACAACGGATTTTGATTGTCTAATCACATTCCGCAACGGTGATTTGATATTTAATATATTTTTTGCATGTTCAAAGAAACGTGCGGTTTGCAAATCGGGTAAATACAGAATGATGCGGACGGACGATATCGCCCCGCGCCTGCGGGCCAGCCTGGCCCAGGTTCTCGGAGCGCCGCTCCATTACGGTTTTCTCGCGGCGTTGTGCCGCGCCGGGGTGCGCGGCGTCGATGGCGGCAACGACGCGACCATCACGATCCGCAGACGCTCGGCCGTCGGCGCCGCGCCCCCGGCGATCACGATCGGACCGCCCGAGATCGCCGGTGCTTTCCGCACGCTGGTCCGACGGGTCGCCGATCGTCTCGACGCGGCGGGGGGCGCGGACGCCGGCGCCGCCCTCGATCAATGGGAGCTCGAGGTCCGCGGCGGCGCACACGGCCCCATCGTGCTGCGGCCGCACGACCCGACGCAGGCGAACGCATGGCAGGTGAGCGTTGCCGGCGCGCCGGCGCTCGCGGCCGCCATCGGCGACAGGTGGCGTCACACCGCAGCCGAGCTCGCCGATCAGCTGGCCGTCGATCCGATCGTCGACGTCACGCGCGTGCTCGCCGGACGCGCGGCGCGCGATGCAAGCGATGCCGTGCTGACCCTGATTCACGGCGCCGACGGCAGCGTCGTGCCGTTCGCGCCGCTGGCCGCGCGGCTGCCGTTCATCGTCAGGGCGTTTCGCGGGGTGCCGGCGCAACTCGCGCAGGCCGCCGACCTGAAGGACCTCGCGCACCGCTATGTCGATGCACTGTGCGAGATCGACGACCGGCCTTTCCACTGGATCGGCGGTCACTCGTTCGGTGCGGTGGTGGCGCGCGAAATGGCTGCCCTGCTCGAGCAGCGCGGCAAGCGCCTGGGCGTCGTGGTCAGTCTGGATCCGTCGCTGGCCCTGGCGGCCCGCGAGCGTGTGAGCGACGACCGCACGGAGCGCGTCACGCTGCTCAAGGCGATGTTTCCGCCGGCGGAAGCCGATCGCGTCCTCGCCGAATCGCCGAGCGACAGCGAAATCGACGCCTGCCTGCGTCGGCGCATGCCCGCCGCCCGCCTGCGCG
Organism: Burkholderia sp. AU38729; assembly: GCF_020419725.1. Taxonomy (NCBI): domain Bacteria; kingdom Pseudomonadati; phylum Pseudomonadota; class Betaproteobacteria; order Burkholderiales; family Burkholderiaceae; genus Burkholderia; species Burkholderia sp. AU38729. Next base: position 51,331 of record NZ_JAIZQO010000021.1, read on the forward strand.
AGGTGCTCGACATGCGCCGCACGTGCCTGGCATTGCTGAAGTCCCACCGCACCGCCGCGGCCCCGGCCGCGCGCGTGGCATGCCTGCACGCGCGCGAGCCGCTGCTGCCCGACTGGCATGCGCACGCGCTGCAGCATCGCGTGCAGGGCATCGAAGTACCCGGCAATCACTTTTCAATGCTCTCGGAGCCGCACGTCGCCTGTGTCGCTTCGATCGTTCAATCCCTTCGTCCTGAATCCTGCGATGACTGAATCCATCTATTCACCCCGCATCCCGCATCTGGCCTTCGAGCAGCGCGCCGCAGCGGCACCCGATCGAATCGCGGCCCTCTCGGAGCGCGAAAGCGTGACCTACGGTGAGATGAACGCGCGCGCGAACCGGCTGGCGCGTTTCCTGCGCGATGAAGTCGGCATCCGTGCCGGCGAGGCCGTCGGCGTGTGCACGGATCACGATCCTGTCAGGCTCGTCGCGTTGCTGGCCATCCTGAAGTGCGGGGCCGTCTACGTGCCGGTCGACGCCGCGTGCCCCGAGGACCGGATGCGTCACATGGTCCAGCGCGCGCGCATCGCGTTCGTGCTGACGGCCCTGGAAGGTCGCGCGATGACGCAGCTCGGCGACGTGCCGCAAAGCGACGTCTATGCGGCGTTGAATCGGGCGAGCCAGTTGTCGTCCGACAATCTCGGACTGGATGCCGAGCTGCACGATCCGCTCTACATCATCTTCACGTCCGGTTCCACCGGGCTGCCGAAGGGCGTTGCCGTCTCGCATGCCGCCGCGTGGAATCACTTCAGCTGGATCATCGACTACCTCGGTTTCCGCGAGGACGATCGCTGGCTGCAAAGCATCAACCCGTGTTTCGACCCATCCATGCACGAGCTGCTCGCGCCGCTGACCATCGGCGCGACGGTGTGCTTTCTCGGCGGCACGCACCGGATCGACAGCGTCGAGATCGTGGCCGCGATCCGGCGGCATGCGGCCACGCACATCACGACCGTGCCGACGATGTTCAACCTCATCACGCAAACGCCGGGCTTCGAACAATGCACGAGCCTGAAGGCGATCTGCGTCGGCGGCGAGGTCTTCCGTCCGTCGCTCGCGGAGCGCGCCCGGCGCCTGTTGCCCGACACGGTCGTCCACAACGTGTACGGGCCGACGGAGGCGACGATCATGGCGAGCGCATGGCCGTTCGACGACGCGCCGCGGGATTCGCTGCCGATCGGCGCACCGGTTTCGCACACGCGCTTCTACCTGCGTCGAACCGCGGCGGACGGCGTGACCGACGCGATCGTGCCGACGACGCCGGGGGAGGAGGGCGAACTCTGCATCAGCGGCGCGGCACTGGCCAACGGCTACGTGAACGACGCCGCGGAAACGGCGCGGCGCTTCATCGCGAATCCGCTGTTCGAGACCGGTGACCTGCCGGTGTACTCGCGCATCTACCTGACGGGCGACATCTGCCGGGTCGATGCAGACGGCCTCGTTCACTGCGTGGGGCGCGTGGACGACCAGGTGAAGATCAACGGCCAGCGCGTCGAACTGGCGGAGATCGAATCCGCGGTGCTGCGCTCGCCGATGGTGCGCGATGCCACCGCGCTCGTCGTCGGCGACCGGCTGACCGCCATCGTGGTTCTGGCCGACGGCCACGACGCCGCGTGGAGGCAAGCGCTGAGCGAAACCGCTGCCCACGCGCTGCCGGCCGCCTGGCTGCCGAAGGACTGGGTCGCGGTCGCGGAGATCCCGCGCCAGGCGACGAGCGGCAAGGCGGACCGGCGCGCGCTCGTCGACCTCTGCCGCCAGGCCAGCGAGCGCACCCGGGCGGATGACGTGCCGGCCAACGACGTCGAATCCGAAATCGGCCGCGCGCTGGCCCAGTTGATCGGCCTGGGCAGTGATGCGTTGATCGACCGGGACGAACCGTTCGCGGATATCGGGCTCGATTCGCTGGGCGTTCAGGCGCTGTCGCTGCGGCTCAGCGCCGCCTTCGGGGTGTCCCTCCGTGCCGAAGACATGTTCGAGTACTACACGATCGACCTTCTTTCGCGGGAAATCCACTCGCGGCTTGCAACGGCATGAGAACGACACCGGTCGCCGCGCGCAATGGCGCACGCGGCACCGGGTCTTCCAGACGGAGAATTCATTTGGATACCGATGTACTGATCGCCGGTGGCGGTCTGGCTGGCCTGTATGCCGCCTATGAACTGAAGAAGCGTCACCCCGGACTGCGGGTTCGCCTGGTCGAGATGCTGTCTCGCATCGGCGGCCGGGTGCAGACCGACGAGATGCTCGCCGGCGCATTCCGTGCGGAATACGGCGCCGTGCGAATCGAGCCCGATCTTCAGCCGCTCGTCGACGCCTTCGTGCAGGCGCTCGCCGTACCCGTGCAACCCATTTCGTCGCACGAGGCAGGTTCGTCGATCCGTCCGTGCGCGGCGAAGCTGACCGAGGACGAGCGCGCGCTGCTGGCGGATCCGCGCGCGCACGATCCGCCCTGGGCGCTGCTGATGCATGCGGTGCGCGTGATCGTCGCGGACCAGTGGGACCTCGACGGCGACCGCTTCGACCGGCCCGGCCGGGCCGAGGCACTGGCGAGATTCCGCACGCACGCCCAGTTTGGAGGCATGCCGCTTTACCAGCAGGGTATCTGGAACGTGCTGTCGAACGTACTGAGCCATGAAGCGGTCGAGTTCACGCGCGAGAAGGGGGCGTTCTACAACTTCAAGAACGCGAACCCGAATGCCGCGGAATGGATCGCGACGCTGCTCGACCTGCGCCTGCTCGAGCGTCCGTCCTACCTGCCGGTCGGCGGCATGCAGACGCTGATCGACTACGCAGGGCGCGCGGTGCGCGCACTGGGCGTCGACGTGGTCGTGGATCACGCGCTCGTCGACTTGTCGGAGCAGCCCGACGGCGCCATCGCCGCGACGATCGAAGACGTGTCGACCGCGGAGCGGCGCCGCGTCGTCGTCCGGTGCGGGCGCGTCGTGCTCGCGCTGCCGCAGCGCCCGCTCCGGGCGCTTGCCCGCTGCCTGCCGCCGGCCGTGACCGCCAGCCTCGACGCCGTCGTCCCGTTCCCGATCACGTGGGCATGCTGCGTGGTCGAGGATCCGTGGTGGAACGCCGACACGCCGCCAGGCAGCGGCGAAGGCGCGATGGTCCGGGCCGCTCATTTCGAGGTCCACCCCAGCCAGCCTGAACGGTACGGCATGGCGATGTTCTACAGCGACGAACCGTGGCATCAGTACTGGGCCAACCTGATCGACACGGAAGAAGGCCGCCGCGGCTGGCAGTCGGCCCCGTATCGCAACCGGGGCGAGCGCCTGAAGGCGGCGCTCGTCCGGACGCTGCAGCAGACGTTCTCGCGCGACGACACGCCGCGCATCCTCGAATGGGGCATCCGCGACTGGAGCATGGCGCCGTTCGGCGCCGGCGTGCATTTCTGGCGCCCCGGCTACCGCTCGGCGGACGTGATTCGGCAACTGGCCGCGTTCGGCATCGGCGCCGATCCGGCCAACCGGCGCGTGCATATCTGCGGCGAGGCCTATTCGGACCTGCAGGGCTTCTTCGAAGGCGCCTGCCGTTCGGTGCAATGCATGCTGCAACAGATCGACGCGCAGAACGGAACGGAAAAACACAACGCAACGACGGAGTCGAGCAATGAAGCAGCGTGAACGGGTACCGGAGGAAATCTCCATTGTCGGCATGGCGTGCGAGTTGCCCGGTACCGCCCATTCGCTCGATGCTTTCCGTGCCGTGGTGCTGGACGGGCGGGAAGCGACCGGGCCGATGCCGGCCGGCCGTTTCGGCGCGGACCGCGCCGCGACGCCGCCGCAAGCGCTGCACGGGGGCTTCCTTGCCCGCTCGCCGTGGGCATTCGATCCGGCGGTGTTCTCGATCGCGCCGAAAGAGGCCATCTACATGGATCCGCAGCATCGATTGCTGCTGGAAACGAGCTATCACGCCATCGAGGACGCGGGCATCGACCCGTCGTCGCTGAGGAAGCAGCGCTGGGGCGTATTCGTCGGTCTGAGCACGCTCGACTATGCACGCCGGATGGCGAGCAGCGACGACTACAACGGTTTCCTGAGCCGCGGCGCGCTGGGGAGCATGGCCGCGGGGCGGATCGCCTATCACCTCGGCCTCGAAGGCCCGGCATTCGTCGTCGATACCGCATGCTCGTCGTCGCTGGTGGCGGTTCACCAGGCGCTCGGCGCGCTGGCCGCGGGCGAATGCGACGCGGCGATCGTGGCCGGCGCGTCGCTCATGCTGACGCACGATTACAGCGTGGATCTGGCGCAGGCCGGCATGCTGGCCGCCGACGGTCGCTGCAAGACCTTCACGCGACACGCCGACGGCTTCGCGCGCGGCGAAGGCATCGGCGCCGTCGTGTTGATGCGCCAATCGGACGCCGTGCGCACCGGCAAGCGGATCTACGCGAACCTGCTCGGCAGCGCCGTGAACAGCGACGGCCGCAGCAACGGCATCACCGCGCCTTCGCAGGCCGCCCAGCGGCGCGTGATCGAAGACGCGCTGTCGAGCGCCGCGCTGACGCCGGCCGACGTCTCCTATGTCGAAACACACGGGACCGGCACCGACCTCGGCGATCGAATCGAGCTGTCGGCGCTCGCCGACGTGTTCGGCAAGCGCATGCATCCGCTGTATCTCGGGGCGGTCAAGGCCAATATCGGCCATTGCGAGGGGAGCGCCGGGATCGCGAGCCTGATCAAGGCGGCTCTGTGCGTGTCCGCGCGGCAACTCGCGCCGCATTGCATGGCCGACGATATCAGCGAGGATCTGCCGCTTGCCCGCTTCCAGGGCGTGATCCCTGCGACTGCCACGGACTGGCAGCCGGGCGATCCGGACGGGCGGCTGATCGCGGGCGTCAGCTCGTTCGGCATGAGCGGCACCAACGCGCACGTCGTGCTGGGCGAGTCGCGCGCCCATCGTGCGGCCACGCCGGCGGCGGAGCGCCGCAGCGGCGCGAGCCTGCTGTTCCTGTCGGCGCGCACGCCGGCGTCGGTTCAGGCGCTGGCTGACGCCTATGCGGATACGATCGAGGCATCGCCCGATATCGACCTGCACGCACTGTGCGACGCGGCGCTGGCGAACCGCCAGGTGTGGCCGCATGCGTCGATCGCGGTCGCGGCCGGCAGCCCGGCCGAACTAGTCGAACGGTTGCGCGCGCGTTGCGCCGCACCGGTCCCGACGACGCGGCTGCAGCGCGTCGCGATGGTCTTCACCGGGCAGGGCAGCCAGTACGCCGGCATGTCTCGCAGCCTGTTCGACGCCAACCGGCGATTCCGCGCGTTGCTCACAGAATTCGCGGGTCACGTCGACCGCATCGTCGGCTGGAGCACGCCGTTGCTGCCGCGCATGCTGGCCACCGAGCAGGTGGCGGGCGCGACGCTGCCGCTCGCGCGCGAACAGCGGACGTCCCAGCTCTCGCTGCTCGTCCTGCAATGCGCGCTCGCGCGGTTCTGGCAGGAACTCGGTTGCCGGCCCTACGCCGTGCTCGGGCACAGTGTCGGTGAATATGCGGCGGCGTGGTTCGCCGGCGCATTCGACTTCGACACGGCGGCCCGCCTGGTGCTGGCGCGCGCCGATGCCATGGAGCGGGCGTGTACGGTCAGCCCCGGAAAGATGCTGTCGATCGCTGCGCCGCGGCAGGTCGTCGAGGCGCTGATCGACGAGGTCAATCAGGGCCTGCCGTCGGCCGCGCTGTGGCTGTCGGCGCTGAACGCACCCGAATCGACCGTGGTCGCCGGGTCCGAGGCGGCCGTGCTGGCCGCCGCGGAGCATGCCCGGCGGCAAGGCCTGACGACCCTGCCGCTCGACACGCAGGGCGCATTTCATACGCCGCTGATGCAAGCCGCGGCAGACGAATTCGCCGCGCATGCGGCGCGTCTCCTGGCCGGCGGCGTCGCGGTGGCGCGACCGTCCGTCCGTTTCGTGAGTTCCGTCGAGGGATGGGTCGGGTCCGTGCAAATGGACGCGGCACCGGGTTCGCCGGCCTACTGGGCCGAACAGATCGTGCGGCCCGTCGATTTCGCGGCCGCCGCCGCCGGGCTCGTCGGCGACGACGTCGACGCGGTGCTCGAAATCGGGCCGCGTCCTGTTCTCTGCGGCCTCGTCGCGGCCACCGCGCGGGCGGCACGGCGCGGGTTGGCGTGCCTGCCCAGCATCGACCGGCGCGGCGCCGACGACGCAACGTTCCTGCGTGCCGCAGGACACCTCGCGGAAGGCGGTGCACTGGACATCCGGAAGGCCATGCAGGCATTCGGCGATGCGCGGGCCGCCGGGCCGTTCGTCGAACTGCCGACATATCGTTTCGACCACACGCTGCTGCAACCGGCGTCGTGGCCGCACACCGTCTCCCGCGCGAGCACCCGTGCCGCGCCGCCACAGCCGCTGCGCGATGCGCCGGTCTGGTCGGGCATCGACTTTCGCGCGACCTTGCAGGTCGACCTCGGCACGCCCGCGCTCGACTGGATCAATCAGCACCGGATTCACGGCCGGGCGATCGTACCCGGTGCGTTCTACCTGTCGACAGGCGTCGCGCTCGCGATGCAGGCGATCGCGCGAGCGCGCCGACAGGGTCCTGCCGGCGCGATGATTCAGCTCGACGATCTGACGGTCAGCCGGCCGCTCGCCTTCGACGATCCGGCGGCGACGCACGAGGTGGCCTGCCACGTGGCCGGTCCCGCGCACGATGGCCGCTACACGATCGTCTATCGGCTGCCGGACGATGGCGATGCCGAACTGGCGCGCGTGCACGTCGCATCGGAACACGCGCCGCTGCCGCCGTCGAGCGGCCGGTTCGACGAGCAGCCAGGCGAATGGGCGCGCCCGGACGCGTTCTTTGACGAATATGCGCGCCGGGGCGTCCAGTACGGCCCGCTGTTCCAGCGGATCGCCGCCTACCAGCGCGTCAGCGACACCGAGGTACGCTGCCGCATCGCACCGCCGGATGCGCAGCCGGCCCTGCCGCTCAGTCACAGTGCGTTCATCGACACGTGCTTCCAGTCGCTCGGTGTATGCCGAGGCCGTCCGGAGAGCGCCTATGCCCCCGTCGCACTCGAGTCGATCCGGATCGATCCGGACGCGCGCTGGTCGTCGGCGCTGACTTGCCGGGCCGTGCTGCGGGAGTCGAGCGACACGATGCTGGTCGGCGACGTGCTCGTCCAGGACGAATCCGGCCGGGACGTTGCAACACTGCATGGCGTGACCTGCGTGCGCCTGTCGGCAAGCGCCGCCGAGCGCCATGACGTGCATTTCCGGGTCGAATGGGTGCGCGACGGTGTCCCGGCGTTGTCGGCCGGCGCGTCGCTGAGCGGCGAAACGTGGCTGTTGCTCGCACCGGCGGATGCGCCGGCGCCCGATCGCTGGCACGAAGGTCTTGCCGCGCGCGGCGCGGCAAGCCGCTTGCTCGCGTTGCCGGGAGCCTCGCATCGGGACGGCAAGCCGATCGACGAACCGCAGGCGGACGGCGCGCGAGTCCGCACGATCGTCGTCTGGGCGCCTCACGCGTGGCTGTCCGGCGCAGCGTCCTATGGCGCGGTCGCCGCTTTCGTTCGAGACGTGCGGCGCAGCATCGAGACGGTGTCGGACCGGCAACCGGGACAGCCGCTGCAGGTCTGCCTCGTGACGGAGACGGGTCATGCCGCGCCGGACGTGCTGGGCGCGGCGACGATGCAGGCGCTCGCGGTCCACTTGCAGGCCGAACTGCCCACGCTGGACGCGGCAATGCTCGAGGTCGCCGTCGCGGGCGATCGCGTCGTCGACGCGATCCTGGCGGTCCGGGACGTCAAGCCGGGCATCACGTCGCGGCGCATCGCGACACCGCTATGGCGTATCGACGACGCTGGGCTGGCGCGCCGCGAAACCGTGGCCGGCCTGCCGGAAGTCGACGGCGACAACGCGCTTCAGCCGCGCGGCGACGGCCGCTACCTCGTAACCGGCGCGTTCGGCGGGGCGGGCAAACATCTCGTCGAACATCTTGTCGACGATTGCGGATGCCGGAACCTCGTCCTGATGCGCCGACGCGCGTTGACGCCGGACGACGAGGATCACCGATGGGTGGCGGGCCTGCGCGAGCGGTCCGGCGCGACGATTCAACTGCTCGTCGCGGATCTCGCCGCCGCCGAGGTCGACGGTGCGTGGCTGACTGCTCATGCGGGTGCGCTGGACGGCATTTTTCACCTGGCCGGCGCGACCGCCGACCGGAACATCCTGGACACCGACGCGGCGCAACTCGACACCGTTCTCGGCGCCAAGTTGCGCGGGGCGTCGGTGCTCCACGACTACGCGTGCGGGCAGCCTTCGATCGGGTTCATCGTGTATTTCTCGTCGCTGGCGTCGCTGGTCGAATCGCCGGGCCAGATTTCGTATGCGATCGCGAACGCGGGGCTGCAACGGCTGGCCGCGCACGGTGCTTCGCTCGGCCTGCCGGCCATCGTGGTCGACTGGGGGCCGTGGGCGGACACCGGCATGTTGAAGCGGGTGGGGGCGCGCGCACCGTCGCGCTCGCTGCGACGGCTGCAACCGCTCGCCCCGCAAGCCGCCTGCGCGGCATTGACCGCCGCGATGGCGCGCATCGGGCGCGGCGCGCATCTGGCGATTTATCGCGTCGTCCCGGAAGCGCCCGCACGATCGGGCGACACGCTCGCGACACGCGACGCAGCCGCGGCCACGATCGGGCCGGCGTCGGCCACGACGACAGCCGATGGCGCGTTCGCGCTGCTGAGCAGGCTGATCGCCGCGGAAACGGGCCATGCGCCGCACCAGATTGCCAGGACGTCGACGCTGGACGAACTCGGGCTCGATTCGGTCGGCACGATCCGGATTCGCAGCGAACTGCAGGGGCGACTCGGGCTGAGCCTGCCCGCGAGCCTGTTCTTCGACAGCGCGACGCTCGCCGATATCCATGACCGATTGGTGGAGTCGATGAGCCAGGCGACGGCGACGGCTCAAGCCGAGGCCGCGCCGGTGAAGGAGGGCGGTGCACCGGCCCGCGTACCGCTTTCGTACAATCAGTTCGCGATCTGGTACGAGCAGATCCGCCACCGCGACAGCCGCGCCTACAACTGCGCAGTCGGCTGGCGCGTGGCCGGCGAGGGGCTCGACCTGGATCGGCTGGCGGCGCGATGGCGCGCGCTGCTTGGCGAACACGAATTGCTGCGCGCGACGTTCGACGAAGTCGAGCACGAGCCGGGATACGTCATTCATTCGCTTGACGAAACGTTCTCGCGTTGCGCGATCGCGACCGAGGACGCCGCATCGGGTGTCGACGTCGACGCCCGGATCCAGGCGTTGCTGGTCGCGTCGCCCGACCTCGCGACCGACTTCGCGACGCGCGTGAACGTGCTGCGCGTGTCGCCGCGCGAATGGTATCTGGTCGTGACGTCGAATCACCTCGTGATGGATGCCGCGACCATTTTCATCGTGGGCGTCCAGCTTCTTCAGGCGATGTGCGGCACCACGGCACCGCTGGTCGATTCCGATGCACCCTATCGCGACTTCGTGGCCACGCAACGGGCACTCGATGCGACGACCCTGACGGCCGCACGCGCATTCTTCGTCGAGCGGATCATCGACGGCGACGGCGTCCCCGTCAGCGTCGACCTGCCGGTGGATCGGGTGCGCACGGAGCAGGGCGCGAAAACCGGCGGCACGGTGCGCGTACCGGTGTCGCGGCGCCTGGCCGACCAGCTCAACGCGATGCCGGGCGGACGGCGCGCGGCCGTGCATCTCGCCACGTGGCTGTTGCTGCTCGCGCGATACTCGAACCAGAATCGCGTGATCACGGGCGTCGCGTTCAACGGTCGTTCGGCACAACGCTGGCGCAACACGGTTGGCCATTTCGTCAACGTGCTGCCGCTCGTCAGCGAAGTCGACGAAAACCAGACCGTCACGGCGGCGGTCGACCGGGTCCGGCGCGCACTATTCGAGTTGGTCGATTACCAGGACGTCCCGCTCGCGCTGTTGATGCGCGACGAACGCCTGCGTTCCGCCAGCAGTTCGGCAGGGCTGTTCCAGACGTATTTCAACTACTTCGATGCCTCCGAGATGGTGGTCGACGTCGGTGCCCGGTGCGACGCGACACCGCTCGACATCACGCAGCAGGAAGCGCAATTCGACCTGAGTGCGTGGGTGACGCAACGTCAGCACGATTGGGCGATCGACCTCAAGTACGCCGATGCCGTGTTCGACCGCGCGACGGTCGAACAGATCGCGGAGCATTACGCGACGCTGCTGGTGGCGTTGTCCGACCCCGCTCATGCCGAACGCGAAGTGGGCTCGATCACGATGCTGCCCGCCGACCAGCTGCAGTTGCTGGCATCCGGGCGCGGCCCGGTGCCGCGCGACACGCGGGATATCGATCCGGGCGACACGGCATGCGTGCACGAGCAGTTCGCCCGGCGCGCGCAAGAGACGCCGGACGCGGTCGCCATCGAATGGGGCGAACGACGGCTGACCTATCGTGAATTGAACGCGCTGGCCGATACCGTGGCCGATACGCTGCACCGCCAGGGCGTGGGCAGCGAGACGACCGTCGGCATCCTGATGCCGCGTTTCGGGTGCCCGGAATCCATCATCGCGATCCTCGCGATCTGGAAATGCGCTGCCGCGTACGTCGCACTCGACCTGAAGCATCCGGCGGCGCGCACGGGCTACATGATCGACACGGCCCGCTGCGCGATGGTGTTGACGCAACGGCACCGGCTGTCCGACGACGTGCGGCAGGCGCTCGCCGAGCGCGACGCGCTGGGGCTGTGCGACGTCGTGCTTCGCGCGGACCACTCCGCGATCGACTGCGACGTCGTGCAAGCCGGCCGCGTGCAGCATCACGCTCGACTGGAACCGAACGGCGACTACGCCGATCGCGGCGGCCAGCTCGCTTACGTGCTGTTCACCTCCGGCAGCACCGGCAATCCGAAGGGCGTGCTGGTCGAGCATCTGGGCCTGACCCAGCGCCTGCGCTGGATGGAGCGCCATTTCGGCTTCTCGGCGAGCGACCGGTTCCTGCAAGGGACGGTGCTGACGTTCGATATCTCGGTGCCCGAATTCTGCCTGCCGCTGATGACGGGCGGGGTCGTCGTGCTGATGGAGGAAACGGACGGGCCGGCCGGCCACGCCGCCGTGTGCGTACGCCACGACGTGACCATGATGAGCACCGTGCCGTCGCTGCTGAACCTGCTGCTCGAGCCGCTCACCCGCTGCCCGACGCTGCGCCACGTGATTTCGGTCGGCGAGGCCTTGATGCAGCCGGTGGTGCGCGCATGGCTCGCGTCGGGCACGACCACGACGCTCAACAACCTGTACGGGCCGACGGAAGTGACGATCTATGCGACGCATCATGCATGCACCCAGGTGCCCGACGGGCCGGGCGCATCGATCGGCCTCGCGTGCGACGGCGTGCGCTGCTGGGTGCTGGACGCACGCGGCCGCCCGGTGCCGCCTGGCGTGCCCGGCGAGTTGTACCTCGGCGGCAGCGGCGTGGCGCGCGGCTACATCGGCACGCTCAAGACGCCCGACGCGTTCTCCGCCAATCCGTATCAGGACGGTGCGACGCGCATGTACCGCACCGGCGACATCGTCAAATGGCGGCGCGACGGCGAACTCGACTACATCGGTCGCAACGATTTCCGCGTGAAGCTGCGCGGGCTGCTGGTCGAGCTGGGCGAGATCGAACACGTGCTGATGTCGCACCCGGGCGTCCGTCACGCGAGCGCACTCGTGGTCGATGTCGGCGCCGCCTCGTCAGTCGGACGGCAGATCGTCGGCTGCGTCATTGCGGACGGGTTCGACGAGCCTGCCGTGCTGGCCGGCGCGAAAGCGCGGTTGCCGGATTACATGGTGCCGTGGCGCCTGATGCTGTTCGACGCATTTCCGTCGAACAGCAGCGGCAAGGTCGACCGGAAGGCGCTCACGGAACGCGTGCTGGCCCGGATCGAGCAGGACGCCGATGCACGGCGTCCCGCCGACGCGGCGGAGGCGTTGTCGCCGGAACAGGCGGCCTTGTGCACGCTATGGAAGACGCAGCTCGACCTGGCCTCGATCGGGACCCGCGAGAACTTCTTCCAGCTCGGCGGCGATTCGCTGTCGTTGACGCGCATGGTCCTCGCCGCCGAACGCGAGCTCGCGCTGAAGATCGACTTCAGCCGCTTCCTGACCAACCCGACGATCGACGGTTTCCTTGCCGCATGTGCGCACCGGCCCGACGGGGCGACGACGACGAACGACGCCGTCAACCGGCAGGAGGATGCGCCGTATGCGGCGGATCTGGCGGCCGTCGCGACGCTGCCGGCATTCACGGGGACGACGGCGAAGGCAGCGGACGCCTATCTGCTGACCGGCGCGACCGGGCACCTCGGCGCGTGGCTCCTGCGGATGCTGCTCGAGGAAACGCACGCGGACGTCTACGTGCTGGTGCGCGGCAACGACGACGCCGACGCGCGCGCGCGTCTCGACGCCCGCTACCGTGCCATGTTCGGCGGCGCGCTGCCCGTCGCGCGTGTCCGGATCTGCCGCGGCGACGCAACCGTGCCGCGGTTCGGCATGGACGACGACAGCCATGCGCGGTTGCTGACCCATGTCACGCAGGTCGTGCATTGCGCGGCGCACGTCAATCACGCGGCCGACTACGCCTTCATGCGCGAGGGCAACGTCGGCGCGAGCCGGCACGTCCTGGCGTTTGCGTCGGCCGCGAAAGTCGCCCACGTGCACTACATTTCGACGCAGTACACGGAGCTGGGATCGCTGCCGGAACAATGGCTCGACCACGCGGCGATCCGCGCGTTGTCGTCGGGTTACGAACGCTCGAAGTTCGTGGCGGAAGCCTGCTTCGCGCAATCGGTACTGCACGGCTATCCCACGTCGATCTATCGGCTGCCGTTGCTGATCGACGACCGCGATCCGAACCTGAAACGGCAGAACCATTTCGTCGCGTTCAGCAATAAGTGCGTGGCGATGGGCGCTTACCCGGATCTTCCCGTTGCGGTGCCGGTCATGCCGACGGAACACGTGGCCCGCTACATCGTCCGTCGCAGCAAGGTCACCATGATGTCGGCCGTGCGCAATGTCCATATCGACGATCTGGATTTTCGCGCGATCGTGGCGCGGCTGCGCAACGGATCGACGCTGCGCGGGATACCGGCCGCCGAATGGGTGGCCCGCGCCCGCGACGAGACGCCCGAATCCGATCCGTTCTTCAGGATGTTGCCGCTGTACAGCGCGCTCGGCGACGGCGTGGGGTGCGGGCGGCCCGTCGAACATGCCGCGTATCTCGACGAACTCGGCCGGCTGGAAATGCCGGCCGCCGACGACTCGGGCAACTGGCTGCTCGACACGACCGCAGCTTGCCTGGACCGGCTCGCGGCGCTTTGATCCCTTTCCCTGAACCCGGACGGACGGTTGCCCGTCCGTCCGCACGCTGACCATGAAGACATCCAAACTTGCCATTGCCTCGCTGTTCCTGACCATCTTTGTCGATGCCGCCGGCATCGGCATCGTGTTTCCCGCACTGACGCCGATGCTGCTCAACAACGAAACCGGCCTGTTTGCAGCGTCGGTGAGCGAGGCCACGCGCTATCAGATCTACGGCATCGTGCTGGCGCTCTATCCGCTGGCCATGTTCGCCGCGTCGCCGCTGCTCGGCGACATGTCCGATCGGTACGGCCGCAAACGGGTGTTGCTGCTGTGCCTGGGCGGCAACGCGCTCGGCATGCTCGGCACCGCTGCCGGCGTGTACGCCGGCAGTCTGTGGGGGGTGCTCGTCGGCCGCGCGATCTGCGGCCTGACCGCCGCGAGCCTGCCGGTTGCGCAGGCGGCCGTCATCGACATCAGCACGCCGGACACGAAAGCCGGCAACCTCAGCATGATCACTGCGGCGAACGGCGTGGGATTCGCGATCGGGCCGGTCATCGGTGGGGTGTTTTCCGGCACGGGCGGCGGTGCGTTCGGCGTCGCGCTGCCGTTCGTCATCGGTGCCGCCCTGGCGGCGCTCACGCTCGCGTTCGTGATCGCGTTCTTCACCGATCGTCGCGCACACGACGGCACCACGCCCGCGCGACGCACCGGCGCATGGCGGCGCATCGTCGCGAATGCGGCATCGCCGGTACTCCGCACGCCGCTCGTCATCCTCGCGGTGTTCCTGACCGGCTACTACATCTTCTTCAACTACATGTCGGCCTTTTCCCTGTTGCGGTATGGATTCGACGCGTTCTGGGAGGCGATGCTGCTGTCGTTCTACTCGGCCTGCTTCGCCGTGTCGCTGCTGTTCATCATTCCCGCACTGGCGAAGGCGTTTTCACCGCGCCAGAACCTCATGGGCAGCCTGATCGCGCAACCGGTCCTGATCGCACTGGTGATGATGGTCGACGCCCCCGTCAGCCTCTGGGCGGCCGTGCCGCTGCTCGCGCTCGCCGTCTCCAACTGCTATGTCACGCTGCTCAGCATCGCGTCGAACCGCGCGACTGCCGACGACCAGGGGCAGGTGCTGGGCGTCGTCTCGTCGATCAATGCGCTTGCCTGGGGCGTCGCCCCGATCGTGACCTCGTTGCTGCAGCCGCACTCGATCGTCCTCCCGGTCGCGACGTCCGCGCTGGTGCTCGTGACGGCGTGTGTGCTGGGCGGTCGCTTCTGCAACCAGGCGGTCGAACTCGAGGTCAGCCGATGAGCCCGCGTCAAGGTCATTCACCGCGAACCAACTGGAGAATTCAATGAATGCCATCACTCCCCAACTGCCTCATCCGCTGGGATTGCGGCGCGTCGTCGTGACGGGGCTCGGCCTCGTGACTCCGCTCGGCGTCGGTGTCGAACACTCGTGGCGGAACCTGCTCGCCGGTCGAAGCGGCATCACGACCATCGATCGCTTCGACACGTCGAATCTGCCTTGCAAGATCGCCGGGCTGATTCCCGCCGGCAACGCGCGCGACGGCGGCTTCGATGCGACCGAATGGGTCGAGGCGAAGGAAGTCAAGAAAATGGATCCGTTCATCGTCTATGCGATCGCGGCCGCCACGGAAGCGCTCGACGACGCACGATGGCATCCGGACGACCGGGCGCTGCAGAATCGCACCGGCGTCATGGTCGGTGCCGGTATCGGCGGGCTGCCGGGCATCGAGGCTGGATCGCGACAAATCGAGCGCGCGCCCGGCAAGCGGCTGTCGCCGTTCTTCATTCCGTCGAACCTGATCAACCTGGCCGCCGGCCAGATTTCGATCAAGTACGGCTTTCGCGGCCCGACGCACGCAACGGTCACGGCATGCGCATCCGGCGCCCATGCGATCGGCGATGCGGCGCGCCTGATCGCGCTCGACGACGCGGACGTGATGATCGCGGGGGGCGCGGAGGCCGCCGTGTGCGAGGTCGGGATCGCCGGTTTTGCCGCGGCGAAAGCGCTGTCCACGGGCTTCAACGACACGCCGGAGCGTGCGTCGCGGCCGTGGGATGCCGACCGCGACGGCTTCGTGATGGGTGAGGGCAGCGGCATGGTCGTCCTCGAGGAATACGGGCATGCGCTGGCGCGCGGCGCCCGGATCTACGCGGAAGTGATCGGTTACGGCATGTCGGGCGATGCTTATCACATCGTCGCGCCGCCGGACGATGGCGACGGCGCGGCCCGCGCGATGCTGGCCGCCCTCAAGCGTGCGCGCATCGAGCCGGACGCCATCGACTACATCAATGCGCATTCGACGTCGACGCCCGCCGGCGATCTGGCCGAGATCGCCGCGCTGAAACGCGTGTTTGGCGAGCATCTGTTCGGTGGTGCGTCGGTGTCCGCCACGAAGGCGTCGACCGGGCACCTGCTCGGCGCCGCCGGCAGCGTCGAAGCGGTGTTCGCGCTGCTGGCGCTCCGCGACCAGGTCGCACCGCCGACGATCAACCTCGATCGCCCGGCCCCCGAATGCGACGGCCTCGATCTGGTGCCGAACCGCAGCAAGTCGCGGCCGGTGCGTTACACGCTGTCGAATTCCTTCGGCTTCGGCGGAACGAACGCCGCGCTGATATTCGGCCCTCCGCCGGCAGACGCCTGATCCGGGGGCGTGCCGGACACGGCCGTCCGGCACGCCCTTGACGCCACAGGGCATCCGTCCGGATAGTCACTTGCATATTAGAAGTCACGATGTTAGCCTTCACGCCATGAGAACGACCAGCTTTAAATCGATGGAGTGCCCGACCGCGCGCGCACTCGACTGCATCGGCGAATCGTGGACGCTCCTGATCCTGCGGGATGCGTTGCAGGGGTGCACACGCTTCGACGAATTCCAGCGCAGTGTCGGGATTGCAACCAATACGCTGACGCGCAGATTGAAACGCCTGGTCGATCAGGGCCTGCTGGAGCGCCGGCGCTACATGACGCGACCCACGCGTTACGAGTACGTGCTGACGCAGATGGGCATCGACCTGTTCCCGCTGCTGGTCGTGCTGTTCGATTGGGGGAGCAAGTATCTCGTCAACGATGGTGTCGCGGTTCAGCAGATCGATCGGGAGAGCGGTCGGGTGTTGGAATCCGTGGTCGTCGACAGGAATGACCTGCAGCCGATTACCGTGGATCGCGTCCTGCTCAAGGCAGGGCCGGTCGCGTCGGCCGCCGTGCATGAACGTGTCGAGCAGGTGCGCGAGCTGCGCGAAAGTGCGTCGGGCAGCTAACCGCTCCCGTACCGTCGGCACCAGCCGGACTCGCCCCGAGTACCGGCCATGAAATACCGGATCGACCCGCGCGGGCGCCGCTTGTCGGCGGGCGAGCGCGGCGTTTCCGATGGTGTTGATGCGTGCTCGCGTTCGAGATCAGTGAAGAGTCAATACGGAGTTTGAATTGGTAGACGAATTCATGCCTATCCTTCAATCGCAGACGATGGAGGAACTCGGGGCCCACGTGGGAAGTTTCTGCCGCGAGGCCGGATACCAAACTTATATGTATTCGGTTGTCTCGTCCGGGTCCGCCGGCGAGACGGCCTTCAGTCACATCATCTCGAACTGCCCGGCCTGGCAGGATGTCTACGCCGAGCGCCGCTACGCGAATATCGACCCGATACTCGCCCACGCACGCACGTCTTCGCTGCCGCTGCGATGGGAGCGCGCGATGTACAGCTCCGGCGAGCAGCGGTGCCTCGAAGCGGACGCGCGTCGCTTCGGTCTCGTTCACGGCCTGAGCTTGCCGGTGCGCGGCCATCGCGGCGACATCGGCGTGCTGAGTGTGGCATCCGACGGCTCTGAAGGCATCCCGGCGCACGACCTCGGCCAGACCGCGAAACTCAGCCTGCTTTGCGCGTACATCGAGGAAAAGGTCACCATGATCGCGCGGGAAACCAAAGGGCAGGGCACCACGCGGATGTCGGGCATGAGTTCACGCGAACGGCAATGCCTGCAATGGTGTTCCGCCGGCAAGACGAGCTGGGAGATCGGCGAAATTCTCGGCATCACCGAGCGAACCGTGAATTTTCATATCGGCAATGTCGTTCGGAAGCTCAATGCCAAGGGCCGTCGCCATGCGGTGACGAAGGCCATCTCGCTCGGGCTGCTGTGCGTCTGAAAAGTGCGCGTCGGTTGTCTTGCGGCTTGGGTCTGATTGTTCCGTGTCTGATTGTTCCGTCAAGCTGGCGGAGGGAAACGGAACAGTCATCAATCGGCAGCACCCGGGTCCTGACAGCGGTTAGCGTCCTTCGCCCGGTGTCTCGGCATCGATCGCGTCCGCCTTGCCGTGCTCACGTGGCCTGCCGACGAACCGGCGAATTCGGCGGGTCGTCAACGCCAGCCGTTCGGCCGCACGCCATGGCTTGAGCTTGCCGTCCGCCACGTCCTGAATGACCTTGAATCGGTCCAGCTCGCGCATCGTCATCGTGATCCGTTCCGTTACAGCCATCGCAGCCTCCGGCGCCGGACACCCGGCGACCGAACAGCTTACGCGGCCCGAAAGCGGACATTTCAACTTTGCCCAGATGCGACATTACAACTTTGCTCTTACAACCAATGTCATACCCGGATTCAGATGTCCACCTTCCAGCCATTTAAAAATGTCCGGTTTTAAGGTTGTTTTTGCTGCGTCTTTTTCCTCGTTTTGAGCATTACGCAGTGTCGAA
>NZ_JAIZQO010000022.1:0-46224 GCF_020419725.1 Burkholderia sp. AU38729
GTTCGATACCGGAATGTGCCCGACGTCCGCCCCGATCAGGTAGGACTCGTACCAGCGCACCATCAGGCCGGTGAAGCCCATCAGCACGGCGACCCACGTGAGCTTCTGGCCGATCGCGGAGCCCGACTCCGAGCGCGCGAGCAAGCCGATCCAGTAGAAAATCGTCGCGAGCACGAACAGCGCGCTCATCCACAGGATCGCCGACTGGCTCGACAGGAAGTACTTGAGGAAGAACGCCGAATCGGCGCGCGCGAGTTCGCCCTGGTAGATCTGGATCGACAGCAGCGCCAGCACGGCGATCGACGCCATCATCAGCCGCGCGGGCTTCCAGCGCCAGCCGAGCGCGATGAGCGCCGGCACGGTGCCGATCATCACCGCCTTGTCGTAGTAATCCATGTGCCCGTTGTAGTGCACGAGCGCATAGCCCGCGCCCACCACGAGCGCCAGTGCGAACAGCCAGTCGAGCAGCGACAGGCGCGCGAGGAACGGACGGTCGTCGAACAGCGGCGCCGTCACCGGAGCCTGGGCCGACGCCCGATGGGAAGAGGAGACTTGCGTGAGATCCATGATGTTACCGGGTGGAATTCTCGGAATCGGAACCGCCGCCGGCAGGCGGACGGGCCGTCGATACCGCACCGGCCGGTGCGGCGTCGCGAGGTGCGGCGTGCAAGGCGGCACCGGCCGCGTCGCGCGTCTGCACGAACTCTTTCTCGAAATCGAAGGTCTTGCGGGCCGTGGACATTGCCATCACCACATCGACGCCCGAACCGGCGTCCTTCAACCAGAACCAGAGGCGCCGCTCGCGCACGTAGAACATCGAGAAGATGCCGGCGACCAGCAGCAGGCTGCCAAGATACACCAGATTCTTGCCGGGTGCGCGCGTCAACTGAAATACCGAAGCTTGCACCTGCTTGAATGAGTCAAGCTGCAAATAGACCGGCGATCCATACAAAAAGCTGTCGGATAGCGCGTTGATCGCGTTCTGCACGAAGCGGATCGTGTCGGTGCCCTGCTGCGCCGCCGGCTCGCCCGCACGCTCGCGCGCGATCTGCCAGACCTCCCACATCGAGCCTTCGAGCATGCGCAACAGCAGGCTCGCGGCCTTCTCCTGCTCGGCCTTCGGCACCGAGCGGTCGATGAACGTCGCCACGGCCTGGAAGCCGCCGATCGGCTGGCCATCGGCGCCACGGCCGACGCTGTCGTCGCCCGCCGCAAAAAGGGTCAGCACCTTCAGCGCGCTGTCCTGCAGGCGGCTGCGCAGCGATGCGTCCATGCCCGGCAGCGAACGCTGCGCGAAGCGCGCAGCGGCCTCGGCGCGCGCGGACGGATCCTCGAGCGCGGCACGCAGGTGCATCCATTCGCCGATCGAATCCTGGCTGTCGGCCGGAATCCGCATGTAGCGGAACGGGTCGTTCGGGCTCGCACGCACGCCGGCGAGGAACACGCGCTCGCCGTTCATGTCGACGGGCAGCATGTAGTTGTTGAATTCGCGCGCCTGGCCGTCCTTGCCGCGGATCTTGTACTGCACGGACGGGCCGATGTTGTGGAGCTGCGTCGGCTTCGACGTCTTCGCGCCGGAGCCCAGGCGTTCGTCGAACGCTTCTTTCAACGAGCTCGTCGTCGCGACGCCGCGCACGTCCGGCTTGCCGTTCGCGTCGGCCATGTTCTCGACGTTGATCGCACGGAAATCGGAGAACTCGATCGTGTCGCCGTCGTTGCCCGGCATCTGCAGCGGCGCCGAACTGCCGATCGTCCCCTTCACGGGGAAGGTTTTCGCGTTGCCGCCGGTCATCGGGTAGGCCGTCATCTGCATCTGCGAGCCGCCGTCCTGGAAGCTCGACTGGTAGATCGACACGCCCTTGTACGTGAACGGCTTGTTGACCTCGACGCGCGCCGGGATCTTCTGGCCGGTCTCGCGATCGATCACGACGATGTCGCTCGCGAACAGCTTCGGCATGCCCGTCGTGTAGTAGTCGACGATGAATTTGTTGAGCTGGATCGAGAACGGCAGGTCCTGGATCAGCGAGCCGCTCGGCTGGTTCAGGATCGCGGTCGACACGAACTGCCCCTCGGGCACCCACGCGTAGCCGCGGAACGTCGGGTTCGACGCGGACAGGCGATGGTCGGGTGAGATCTCGCTGATCGTCGCGCTCGTGTTGACCGGGCTCTTGCCGAACATCCACATCTGGAATTTGATCGGCAGGTTGCTGTCGAGCAGGCCGCCGATACAGATCACGACGATCGCGAGGTGCGCGGAGATGTAGCCCCACTTGGTCATTGCACCGCGCTTCGCGGAGATCAGCGTCGCGCCGTCGTTCTCACGCACGATGTGCTTGTAGCCGGCCTTGGTGACGAACGTCGCGAGCGTCGCCGTGACCGTCGCGCGCGTGCCGGACGTCGTGTATTCGGCCTTGTGGTGGAACGCCCGCAGGCTGCCTTCGCGAACCTTGTCCTTCCAGCTCTTCGCATCGGCGAGCATCTTCGGCGCGTTGCGGATCACGCACAGCGAGATCGACACGACGAGGAAGATCAGGATCAGCATGAACCACCACGCGCTGTACACGTTGTACAGGCCGAGCGAGCGGAAGATGTCCGCCCAGAACGGCCCGAACTGGTTCACATAATTCGGATACGGATCGTCCTGGGTAAGGACCGTGCCGATGATGCTCGCAATCGACAGCACCACCAGCAGCGCAATCGCGAAGCGCATCGAGCTCAGCAACTCGACCGCACGCTTCGGTGCACCCTGACCCGACTTCGACTGCAACCCCGACGTGGTAACGCTCATTCAAACTCCGACTCAGGGGAAACAGCCCCCAACGCTCACTTTGATTATTGCCCCCGAAGGGGCGGCCAGCACGCTCGTGACGGCCGGCGCGCTGACAAAAAAGAAGGGCGAGGCAACCGCAACGATGCGGCGCCCCACCCTTTTCTTGTTCTGACTCCGGCCGCCCTTCGGGCGCCCGGTCATTCCGTTCGCGGCTGACCGCTCAACGCAGGCCCGCGATGTAATCCGCGACGGCCTTGATCTCGTTGTCCGACAGCCTCGTGGCGATCTGATGCATCGCCTCGTTGTTGTTGCGCGCGCCGGCACCCTGCTGGAACGCGGTCAACTGCGCGACCGTGTAATCGGCCCATTGCCCCGACAGACGCGGGTACTGAACCGGGATCCCTTGCCCTGTCGGCCCGTGGCAGCTCGCGCAGGCGGGTACGCCCTTTTCCGCGATGCCGCCGCGATAGATCTTCTGGCCGATCGGCACGGTTGCCGCATCGCGTGCGGTGCCGAGCTTCGTCGTCTGCGACCCGTAGTACGCTGCGACGTTGCGCATGTCGTCCGCGCTCAGCGCACTCGCGAATCCGACCATCACCGCGTTGGTACGCACCGGCCCCTTCGCGCCCGGCTGCGTCTTGAAGTCGTTCAACTGCTTGACCAGATATTCGGGATGCTGGCCGGCGAGCTTCGGGAAACTGCCCGACGCGCTATTGCCGTCGGCGCCGTGACACGACGCGCAGACTTGCCCGGCAATCGCCTTGCCACGGTCGAGATCCGGCTTTGCCGCATCCGCCGCGTTTGCCTCCGCTACCAAACCTACGAACCCTGCTGCAACCTGAAGCACCATCAGAGACTTGCACAGTCGATTCATTCGCACACCCTGTTTCGTCTTGTGGGAATTTGAGGTTCTGCAAAAAACGACGGCGTTCAGTCTACCGCAGAAGCTACATAAAAGCGCGAGGCAGGCGCCCGGTAGCCTTCGGTAAAACCGCCGTATTGTACAATATCGTGTTGAAAGCTCCGGCGCCTATCGGGGCTACCCCGCCTCCACCAAGCGGCTCGCGCCGCCCGTCCTTCCGGTTCCCATGGCCTTTCTGCTCCATCAAGCCCGCTTCTACACGACCGTCAACCATCTGCGCGACCTGCCGCCGACGGTCCAGCCGGAAATCGCGTTCGCGGGCCGCTCGAATGCCGGCAAGTCGACGGCGATCAACGTGCTGTGCAACCAGAAGCGGCTCGCCTTCGCGTCGAAGACGCCCGGCCGCACGCAGCATATCAACTACTTCTCCGTCGGCCCGGCCGCCGAACCCGTCGCAAACCTCGTCGACCTGCCCGGCTACGGCTACGCGGAAGTGCCCGGCGCCGCCAAGGCGCATTGGGAAATGCTGCTGTCGTCCTACCTCGCGACCCGCTCGCAGCTCTGCGGCCTGATCCTGATGATGGATTCGCGCCGTCCGCTGACCGATCTCGACCGCCGCATGATCGAGTGGTTCGTGCCGACCGGCAAGCCGATCCACACGCTGCTGACGAAGTGCGACAAATTGACGCGGCAGGAAAGCATCAACGCGCTGCGGACCACGCAAAAGGGGCTCGATGCGTATCGTGACCAGGGCGTTCAGGGCAAGCTGACGGTCCAGCTGTTCTCGGCGATGAAGCGCATTGGGCTCGACGAGGCGCACGAATTGATCGAAAGCTGGGTGCGGCCGTCCGTCGCCGACGAAAAAAGCGAGCCTGTAGCACAATGATCGGGCAACGCGCGGCCGGGATCGGCGGCGCGCACCTGACGGCGCCTGCGGTTTCGGCCGGCTCATAAAAAAACCCGCCGTTGAACGGCGGGTCAAACAGCCTAATCGAAAAACGACAGGCACCCGCTCAGGGAGGAGAAGCGGGGAGCTGCACGCGACGCGTGCCGCTCGATCGCTATCATATACCAACGCTCCCGAAAATGACCTAAGGGTTCCGTAAGGTCTTACTGCCCTGATTTCTACCCAATCGCCATGAGCTTCCATCCGCTTCATCGTCCGCGCCGGATGCGCCGCGACGACTTCTCCCGGCGCCTGATGCGCGAAAACCGCCTGACCACCGACGACCTGATCTATCCGGTGTTCGTCGTCGAAGGCACCAACGAACGGCAGCCGGTGCCGTCGATGCCCGGCGTCGAACGCGTGTCCGTCGATCTGCTGATGCAGGTCGCCGAGCAGTGCGTCGAACTCGGCGTGCCCGTGCTGTCGCTGTTCCCGGCCATCGAGCCGTCGGTGAAAACGCCTGACGGCCGCGAGGCAGCCAATCCGGAAGGCCTGATCCCGCGCGCGGTGCGCGAGCTGAAGAAGCGCTTCCCCGAACTCGGCGTGCTGACCGACGTCGCACTCGATCCGTACACGAGCCACGGCCAGGACGGCGTGCTCGACGAAAACGGCTACGTGATCAACGACGACACGATCGAGATCCTGATTGATCAGGCGCGCGCGCAGGCGGAAGCCGGCGTCGACATCGTCGCCCCGTCGGACATGATGGACGGCCGCATCGGCGCGATCCGCGAAATGCTGGAAAGCGACGGTCATATCCACACGCGGATCATGGCCTATTCGGCCAAGTTCGCGTCGGCGTTCTACGGCCCGTTCCGCGACGCGGTCGGCTCGGCGTCCAATCTGGGCAAGGGCAACAAGATGACCTACCAGATGGATCCGGCGAACAGCGACGAAGCGCTGCGCGAAGTGCGCCTGGACATCGACGAAGGCGCCGACATGGTGATGGTCAAGCCCGGCATGCCGTACCTCGACATCGTGCGCCGCGTGAAGGACGAGTTCCGCTTCCCGACCTACGTGTACCAGGTGAGCGGTGAATACGCGATGCTGAAGGCCGCCGCGATGAACGGCTGGCTCGATCACGACAAGGTCGTGCTGGAATCGCTGCTCGCGTTCAAGCGTGCGGGCGCCGACGGCGTGCTCACGTACTTCGCGCTCGACGCCGCGCGTCTGCTGAAAGCACAGCGCTAAGCGCCTGCCGGCAGGTGGAAAGAAAAACGGCGGGACACTTCGGTGTCCCGCCGTTTTTTTGTTTGCTGTCGATCGCGGCCGTATGCCTCGATCGTCAATTCATGCCACGCAAGCGCCCCGGTTCGCCACGAGCGCGCCCGCGACGCGCATGGTCATACCGTCGGGACCGCAGCCCGGTCGAGGCTGCGCAGGAACGTCTCGGCCGCCTGATAGCCGACCACGCGCCCGATCTCGTTGCCGCTTCGATCGAAGAAGATGATGCCCGGCGGGCCGAACAGGTTGAAGCGCTTCAGCAGCGCCTGGTCATCCGGGTTGTTCGCGGTGACGTCCGCGCGCACCAGGTGAAGCTGCGCGAGTCGCGCCTGCACGCGCGCGTCGGTGAACGTCAGATGCTCCATCTCCTTGCAGCTCACGCACCAGTCGGCGTAGAAGTCGAGCATCACGGGCTGGCCCGCCGTCTTCAGCAGCGTGTCGAGCTCGCCGCTCGAGCGCACCGATGCGAACGCGGGCCCGTCCTGAGCAGCGGCCGCGCCTGCTGCCGCCGTACCGCCCGACGCAACCGTGCGTGCCGCCAGCACCGCCAGCGGCTTGACCGGATCGGTCGAGCCCGCGGCCAGGCCGACGAGCAGCGTAGCCGCCCAGATCGCGAGCGCAGCGCCCACGCCACGGCCAAGGCGACGCCAGATCGACGTGGCGCCGGCATTCGGCGTGAACAGCCCGAGCGCCGCGGCCGCGATCAGCAGCCACAACGCAGCGAGCACCATCTTCAGGCCACCGGCCAGCACCGGCCACACGATCCACAGCGCGGCTGCGAGCAGCACGATGCCGAAGAACACCTTCACGCCGTCCATCCATGCGCCGGCGCGCGGCAGTACCGTCCCGGCCCCGACGCCGACGACCAGCAGCGGCACGCCCAGCCCCAGCCCCATCGCGAACAGTGCAGCGCCGCCGAGCAGTGCATTGCCCGTGTGCGCGATGAAGGCGAGTACCGCGAACAGCGGTGCCGTCATGCATGCGCCGACAACCAGTGCGGACAGCGCGCCCATCGCCGCGACCGCGACGAAATGACCGCCCTGGCGCGCGCTCGATGCCTCGGCCGCGCCGTTCTGCCAGCGTGCGGGCAGCGCGATGTCCTTGCCCGAGATCAGCGAGACGGCAAACGCGGTCAACAGCACGCCGAACGCGCCGAGCACCCACGGGTTCTGCAGCCACGCGCCGAGGCTCTGGCCCACCAGCGCCGCGGCGATGCCGAGCACCGTGTAGACCAGCGCCATGCCGACCACATAGGTCAGCGACAACGCGAAGCCGCGCGCATGCGTCGCGCGTGTGCCTTGTCCGATGATGATCGCCGACACGATCGGAATCATCGGATACGAACACGGCAGGAGGCTCAGCACGACGCCCGCGACGAAATACAGTCCGACGATCGTGAAGAAGCCATGCCCTTCGAGCAGCGACTGCGCGAAATCGGCGCTCGTGACCTTGTCGAACCAGCTGCCCGCGGCAACCGCATCGGCGGACGACGGCGACGACGAGGCGGCGCCCAGCGCGGCGCCATCGACCTTCACGACGTGCTCGGCCGGCGGATAGCAGATGCCCTCGTCCGCGCACCCCTGCGACGTCACCGCGAGCTCGAACGGACCTGACGCCTGCTTGACGGGCACATGCACGACGACTTCGTCACGGTAGGTCTCGACGTCCTTCTGGAACGTCTGGTCGAACTTCACGTGGCCGGCCGGGAATTGCGGATCGCCGAGCGTCGCCTGCCCGCTCTTCACCGCGAACGCGAACCGCTCGCGGTACAGGTAATAGCCGTTGGCGACCTTGAAGTGGACGTCCACCTGCCCCGGCGATTCGCTCGCACTGAACTTGAACGCAACCGACGGATCGAGGAAATCGTCGGCCGCGCGCGCGACCGACAGGCTGCCGAGCACGAGCATGAACGACAACAGGACTGCGAGGAATCGCAGCGCGCGCACGCGCACGGGAAGCGCCATACCGTTAAACATGAAATAGACGTTGAGTTTCGCTCGTCACCCACTGGCCGTACGCGGCCGATGCCGTCGTCTGCCACGAGACGATTTCGGGCGTCTCGTAAGGATGATGCGCGAGAATAAATCGCTCCAGTTCGAGCGCCCGCACAGGGCTCGTCTTGAACAGCAACTGGATCTCGTCGGCCGTTTCGACCTTGCCCTGCCAGTGGTAGCGCGACTTGATCGCGCCGAGCTCCGACACGCACGCGGCAAGCCGCCCATCGAGCGCACCGTCGGAAAGCGTCTTGGCGGTCTCGGCATCGGGCACCGTCGTCAGCATCAGCACCACTATCATCCGCGCCCTCCTGGCTGGTCTATCGGCTCCTGCCGACGCGAATTGCCCACCTGGAGCGCGCGCCGGCTGCCCCGTATCGTAGCGCAGCCCGCGCAACGCTGCCGGCACCGCCCTGCGACAATCGATCGCAGCCGGCGCCGGAAAAACAAAAAGGGCCAAGCAATTGCTCGGCCCCTTTCAGATACTGCTGCGTACCGGAAGCTTACTCAGCTTCTTGCACGTTTTCCGTTTCGTCGACTTCCGGACGATCGAGCAGCTCGACCAGTGCCATCGGCGCGTTGTCGCCCACGCGGAAGCCGAACTTCAGCACGCGCAGGTAGCCGCCCGGACGGTTCGCGAAACGCGGACCGAGCACGTCGAACAGCTTCGCCACCGAGTCACGATCGCGCAGGCGGTTGAACGCCAGGCGACGGTTTGCCAGCGACGGCTTCTTGCCGAGCGTGATCAGCGGCTCGACGACTTTACGGAGTTCCTTCGCCTTCGGCAGCGTCGTCTTGATGACTTCGTGCTCGATCAGCGAGTTGGACATGTTACGGAGCATAGCCAGACGGTGGCTGCTCGTGCGGTTCAGTTTCCGCAGACCATGACGATGGCGCATTTCAGTTTCCTTGATTCAAAGTTTTGATCCAGCTCTTCTATCGCACCTCGATGGGTGCACGGGCCGGTAACGAAAAAAAGCAAGATGCGGATTTTAAAGGAAAATCCGCATCTTTGCCAACTACAGCAACAACCAGGCTTACTTGTCGAGACCAGCCGGCGGCCAGTTTTCGAGCTTCATGCCCAGCGTGAGACCGCGCGAAGCGAGCACTTCCTTGATCTCGTTGAGCGACTTGCGACCGAGGTTCGGCGTCTTCAGCAGCTCGTTTTCCGTGCGCTGGATCAGGTCGCCGATGTAGTAGATGTTCTCGGCCTTCAGGCAGTTCGCCGAACGAACCGTCAGCTCGAGATCGTCCACCGGACGCAGCAGGATCGGGTCGATCTGCGGTGCACGCGACGGCGCTTCGGCTGCCGTTTCCGTGCCTTCCAGCGCCGCGAACACGGACAGTTGGTCGACCAGGATGCGGGCCGATTGACGGATCGCTTCTTCCGGCGTGATCACACCGCTCGTCTCGATGTTCATCACGAGCTTGTCGAGGTCGGTACGCTGCTCGACACGTGCGCTTTCGACAGCGTAGCTCACGCGGCGAACCGGCGAGAACGATGCGTCGAGGACGATGCGGCCGATGATCTTGGCCGTGTCTTCGCCGTAGCGACGAACGTTGCCGGGCACATAGCCGCGACCCTTTTCGATCTTGATCTGAACGTCGAGCTTGCCGCCCTTCGACAGATGCGCAATCACGTGATTCGGGTTGATGACTTCGCAGTCGTGAGCCAGCTCGATATCGCCGGCCGTGACCACGCCTTCACCTTCCTTGCGCAGCGTAACCGTCACTTCGTCACGGTTATGCAGCTTGAACACCACGCCCTTCAGGTTCAGCAGCAGGTTGACGACGTCTTCCTGCACGCCATCCAGCGTCGAGTACTCGTGCACCACGCCCGCGATCGTCACTTCGGTCGGCGCGTAGCCAACCATCGACGACAGCAGCACGCGGCGAAGCGCATTGCCCAAGGTGTGGCCGTAACCGCGTTCGAACGGTTCCATGACCACCCTCGCGTGGTTCTCGCCCAGCGATTCCACGGCGATGATCTTGGGTTTCAGCAAACTGGTTTGCATGGGCTTTCCTTTTCAATACCCTCGGCTCGTTACACCGATAAGGCTGACCGGTAACAACCAGAAAATAAACAGCCGAGGCCCCTCCTTGCGCAACGCAATCGGGGTACCTCGGCCGTCAATCGGATTAACGCGAATACAATTCGACGATCAGGCTTTCGTTGATGTCGCCTGCGATTTCAGCGCGTTCCGGCATTTGCTTGAACGTGCCTTCGAACTTCTTCGCATCGACTGCAACCCAGCTCGGCATGCCGCCTTGCTCGGCCAGCGACAGCGCTTCGACGATACGCGCCTGCTTCTTCGCCTTTTCGCGGATCGCGACGATGTCACCTGCCTTCACTTGCTGCGACGGGACGTTCGCAACGACGCCGTTCACGGTGATCGACTTGTGGCTCACCAGCTGACGCGCTTCAGCGCGGGTCGAGCCGAAGCCCATGCGATACACGACGTTGTCGAGACGCGACTCCAGCAGTTGCAGCAGGTTTTCACCCGTGTTGCCCTTGCGGCGGTCGGCTTCAGCGAAGTAGCGGCGGAACTGACGCTCCAGCACGCCGTAGATACGCTTGACCTTCTGCTTTTCGCGCAGCTGCGTACCGTAGTCGGACGTACGTGCGCCCGAGGTACGGCCGTGCTGACCCGGCTTGCTGTCGAGCTTGCACTTGTCGGCGAGCGAGCGGCGTGCGCTCTTCAGGAACAGGTCGGTGCCTTCACGGCGGGACAGCTTGGCCTTCGGGCCGATATAACGTGCCACTTTGCATTCCTCTATCAATCAGTCACGCAGATCTGAATCCGCGCTAGTTCGCGCCCTTTGGGGCGAACGGTGGGCTTAGTCAATCAAAAAAGCAACGCCCGTCGACGCTAAGCGGCGACAGGCAATGTGCTAGCACGAACGTGCCAGCACACCTTTAGATACGACGACGCTTCGGCGGACGGCAGCCGTTGTGCGGAATCGGGGTGACGTCCGAAATCGCGGTGATCTTGATGCCGAGGCCGTGCAGTGCGCGCACTGCCGACTCGCGACCCGGGCCCGGGCCCTTGATCCGCACTTCCAGATTCTTCACGCCGTATTCCATCGCGACGCGGCCAGCCGACTCGGCTGCGACCTGGGCAGCGAACGGCGTCGATTTGCGCGAGCCCTTGAAGCCCTGACCGCCCGACGTCGCCCATGCCAGTGCGTTGCCTTGGCGATCGGTGATCGTGATGATCGTGTTGTTGAACGACGCGTGAACGTGAACCACGCCTTCAGCGACGTTCTTCTTAACCTTCTTGCGAACGCGTTGCGCCGCGGTGTTCGAAGCCTTAGCCATTACGTTTTCCTGTAACTGTCAGTTCCGCTTACTTCTTCAGCGCTTGCGCTGCACGACGTGGACCCTTGCGAGTACGTGCGTTCGTACGCGTACGCTGACCGCGCATCGGCAGGCCCTTGCGATGACGAACACCACGGTAGCAACCGAGGTCCATCAGGCGCTTGATGTTCATCGTCACTTCACGGCGCAGATCGCCTTCGACGACAAACTTGCCCACTTCTTCACGCAGCTTTTCCAAGTCTGCGTCGGTCAAGTCCTTGACCTTCTTCGAAAAATCGACGCCAGCTGCCACGCAGATGCTGCGCGAACGGGTGCGGCCGACACCAAAGATTGCCGTCAGGCCGATCTCGGTGTGCTGGTGATTCGGGATGTTAACCCCTGCGATACGAGCCATTGTTTTTCCTCAAACAAAAAGCGCAAACAAACGCGCGGTCAGCCTTGGCGCTGCTTGTGGCGCGGATCCGAGCTGCAGATCACGCGAACGACGCCTTTGCGCTTGATGATCTTGCAATTGCGGCAAATGCGCTTAACCGATGCCATCACTTTCATGATAATACCCTTTTTTCAAATCACTTCGCCCGGAACACGATCCGCGCACGAGACAGATCGTAAGGCGTCAATTCAACCGTCACCTTGTCGCCCGGCAGGATGCGGATGTAGTGCATCCGCATCTTTCCGGAAATATGCCCCAACACGACATGGCCGTTTTCCAGCTTCACACGGAAGGTCGCATTCGGGAGGTTTTCGATCACCTCACCCTGCATCTGGATTACATCGTCTTTGGCCATAGTCCTTTCAACGCATCGGGATGTTGCCGCCCTTGAAGTTCGCCTTCTTGAGCAGTGACTCATACTGTTGCGACATAACGTACGACTGCACCTGCGCCATAAAGTCCATCGTGACGACGACAATGATCAGCAGCGACGTTCCACCAAAATAAAACGGCACGTTCCAGCGCAGCACCAGAAACTCTGGCAGCAGACACACGAAGACGATGTAGATCGCACCGGCCAGCGTCAGACGCGTGAGGATGCGGTCGATATATCGTGCGGTCTGATCGCCCGGGCGGATGCCCGGAACAAACGCGCCACTCTTCTTCAGGTTGTCTGCGGTTTCCCTGCTGTTGAACACCAGTGCGGTGTAGAAAAAGCAGAAAAACACGATCGCCAGCGTGTACAGCAGCACATAGACCGGCTGGCCCGGCTTCAGCGCTTCCGCAACGTTATGCAACGTATTGGAAATCCAGCTTCCCGTCGGCTGACCGGTACTGAACCAGCCGAGAATCGTTGCCGGGAACAGAATGATCGACGATGCGAAGATCGGCGGAATCACACCCGACATGTTCAGCTTCAGCGGCAGATGCGACGACTGCCCACCGTAGATCTTGTTGCCGACCTGGCGCTTCGCGTAGTTCACGAGGATCTTGCGCTGACCGCGTTCGATGAACACGACCAGGTAAGTCACCGCGGCAATCAGGACGACGATGATGATCGCCGAAATGATGCTCATCGAACCCGTACGCACCAGCTCGAACAACCCACCGACGGCATTCGGGAACCCTGCTGCGATCCCGCCGAAGATGATGATCGAGATACCGTTGCCCAGACCACGCTCGGTAATCTGCTCGCCGAGCCACATCAGGAACATCGTACCGGTAACCAGCGTCACGACCGTCGTCAGACGGAACAGCATGCCGGGGTCAGTAACGAGGCCCGGCTGGTTTTCCAGCGCAGCCGCGATACCGAACGCCTGGAAGGTCGCGAGCACCACGGTGAAATACCGCGTGTACTGCGTGATCTTCCGTTGCCCTGCCTGCCCTTCCTTCTTCAGCGCCTCGAGCTGCGGCGAGACAATCGCCAGCAACTGCATGATGATCGACGCCGAGATGTACGGCATGATCCCCAGCGCAAAGATCGTGAAGCGGGAAAGCGCGCCGCCCGAGAACATGTTGAACATGCCCAGGATGCCGCCCGCCTGGCTCTGGAACAGCTTCGCCAGTTGATCCGGATCGATGCCCGGCACGGGAATGTGCGCGCCGATGCGATAGACGATCAGCGCCAGGAGCAAGAACATTGCTCGCCGGCGCAGATCGCCGAATTTCGCCGTGCTTCGACCGGGTTTTGCAAGACTCGGGCTGTTAGCCAAGTACCTTCTCCGATGAATGCAAGTGACGACGCGCTACGCGTGTCACTCGGCGAACGAACCGCCAGCCGCTTCGATCGCAGCGCGCGCACCCTTGGTGGCACCGAGACCCTTCACGACGATCTTGCGCTTCAGTTCGCCCGTCGCGATGATCTTTGCGCTCTTCGTCAGCTCGCCGACCAGGCCGGCTTGCTTCAGTGCGAGCAGATCGATCTCATCGACCGGCAGCTTCTCGAGGTCGCTCAGGCGCACTTCACCGACGAATTCCTTCGTCAGCGACGTGAAGCCGCGCTTCGGCAGACGACGTTGCAGCGGCATCTGACCGCCTTCGAAACCGACTTTGTGGAAGCCGCCCGAACGCGATTTCTGACCCTTGTGACCACGGCCAGCCGTCTTGCCGAGGCCCGAACCGATGCCACGGCCGACGCGACGCTTGGCGTGCTTGGCGCCAGCTGCCGGCTTCAGGTTATTCAATTCCATATCAACTCCTTGATCCGTAGGGCCGCTTACGCGATGACCTTAACGAGGTACGAGACCTTGTTGATCATGCCGCGGACCGCCGGCGTGTCCTGAAGCTCGCTGACCGAGTTGAGTCGGCGCAGGCCCAGGCCACGCACGGTCGCGCGGTGCGATTCGCGGGTCCCGATCAGGCTCTTAACGAGCTGAACCTTGACAGTTTTTTCAGACATGGTGACCACCCGGGCTTAGCCCAAAATTTCTTCGACGGACTTGCCGCGCTTCGCCGCGATGTCTGCCGGGGTGGACTGCTTGCGCAGACCGTCCAGCGTGGCGCGAACGAGGTTGTACGGGTTCGTCGAACCGTGGCTCTTCGCCACGACGTTCTGAACGCCCATCACATCGAACACTGCGCGCATCGGGCCGCCGGCGATCACGCCCGTACCTGCCTTCGCCGGAGCGAGGAGGACAGCGGATGCGCCATGCTTGCCGTGCACTTCGTGTTGCAGCGTGCCGTTCTTGAGCGGCACCTTGAACATGTTGCGGCGAGCTTGTTCCATTGCCTTCTGGACAGCGACCGGCACTTCCTTCGCCTTGCCCTTGCCCATACCGATGCGGCCATCACCGTCGCCAACCACGGTCAGTGCGGCGAAGCCGAGAATACGGCCACCCTTCACGACCTTGGTCACGCGATTGACCGAAATCATCTTTTCGCGAAGGCCGTCGTCGCGCTCGTCAGCCTGAACTTTCGCTTGCATCTTTGCCATGACGAATTCCTTCCTTAGAACTTGAGCCCAGCTTCGCGAGCTGCCTCAGCCAGCGCCTTGACGCGGCCGTGGTAGCGGAAGCCCGAGCGGTCGAAGGCGACGGATTCGATGCCGGCAGCCTTTGCCTTTTCGGCAATACGCTTGCCGATCAGCGTCGCGGCATTGACGTTGCCGCCCTTGCCCGACTTGTCGGCCAGTTCTGCGCGCACTTCTGCTTCGAGCGTCGACGCGCTGGCGAGCACCTTGGTGCCGCACGGCGAGAACACTTGAGCGTAGATGTGCGTGTTCGTGCGATGCACGGCGAGACGCGCGACCTGCAGCTCAGCGATCTTGATACGCGTCTGGCGAGCGCGGCGCAGGCGAGATTGAGTCTTATCCATGATTGCGCACCCTTACTTCTTCTTCGTTTCTTTGAGGATCACAACCTCGTCGGAATAGCGCACGCCCTTGCCCTTGTAGGGTTCCGGCGGACGGTAACCGCGGACTTCCGCAGCCACTTGACCGACTTGTTGCTTGTTGATCCCCTTGATCACGATTTCGGTTTGCGTCGGGGTTTCTGCCTTGACGCCTTCCGGCATCTGGTGCACCACCGGGTGCGAGAAACCCAGCGACAGGTTCAGCTTGTCGCCTTGCGCTTGCGCACGATAACCGACGCCAACCAGCGTCAGCTTGCGCTCGAAACCCTTGGTCACGCCGTGCACGGCATTCGCGATAATCGCGCGCATCGTGCCCGACAGTGCATTTGCTTCGCGGCTTTCGTCCACCGGCGACAGGTTCAGCGTGCCGTCGTTGTTCGCCACGTTCACGAGCGGATTGATCGCTTGCGTGATGGTGCCCAGCGGGCCCTTGACGGTGATCGCACCGTCGGCCAGCTTGACTTCCGCGCCTTGCAGCGCGATCGGGCTCTTACCTACTCGAGACATGTTTCTCTCTCCTCGGCTTTAAGCGACGTAGCAGATGACTTCGCCGCCGACGCCGGTAGCGCGCGCCTTGCGGTCGGTCATCACGCCCTTGGGCGTCGACACGATTGCCACACCGAGGCCATTCATGACCTGCGGGATGTCGTTACGGCCGCGGTACACGCGCAGGCCAGGCTTCGACACGCGTTCGATGCGTTCGATGACCGGGCGGCCAGCGTAGTACTTCAGCGCGATATTCAGTTCGGACTTCGCACCTTCCGCCTTCACGGCGAAATCGTCGATATAGCCTTCGTCTTTCAGGACTTGCGCGATTGCAACCTTGACTTTCGACGAGGGCATCGACACCGATACCTTCTCGACCATCTGCCCGTTGCGGATGCGAGTCAGCATATCGGCGATAGGATCACTCATGCTCATTTACGTTTCTCCTATTACCAGCTCGCCTTGGTCAGGCCAGGAATCTCGCCACGGAATGCGATTTCACGAATCTTGTTACGCGCGAGGCCGAATTTACGGAACGTGCCACGCGGACGGCCCGTGATCGCGCAGCGGTTACGCTGGCGGGTCGGGTTTGCGTTGCGGGGCAGTTGCTGCAGCTCAAGGCGTGCTTCGTAGCGCTCTTCTTCCGACTTGCTTTGGTCTTCGACGATCGCCTTCAGCGCATCGCGCTTTGCTGCGAACTTCGCGACCAGGCGGGCGCGCTTCTTTTCACGTTCGATCAGTGCCAGTTTAGCCACGGTAACCTCAGTTTCTGAACGGGAACTTGAAGCTGGCGAGCAGAGCCTTTGCTTCGTCGTCGGTCTTCGCAGTCGTCGTGATGCTGATGTTCAGCCCACGCAGTGCGTCGATCTTGTCGTAGTCGATTTCGGGGAAAATGATCTGCTCTTTCACACCGATGTTGTAGTTGCCACGGCCATCGAAAGCACGACCCGACACGCCGCGGAAGTCACGCACGCGGGGCAGGGCAACCGTCACGAAACGGTCGAGGAATTCGTACATCGCTTGGCCACGCAGCGTCACCATCGCGCCGATCGGGTAGCCCTGGCGGATCTTGAAACCTGCGATTGCCTTGCGTGCCTTGGTCACGACCGGCTTCTGACCAGCGATCTTCGTGAGGTCGCCAACGGCGTTCTCGATGATCTTCTTGTCAGCGATCGCTTCGCCAAGACCCATGTTCAGCGTGATCTTGGTGATGCGCGGCACTTCCATGACCGACTTGTAACCGAACTTCTCGATCAGGCCGGGCACAACCTTTTCTTTGTAAAACTCTTGAAAACGAGCCATTTTTTACTCCGCTGCGTCAGGCGCTCAGTACAGCACCGGTCGTCTTCAGGAAGCGAACCTTCTTGCCTTCCTCGACCTTGATGCCAACACGCGACGCCTTGCCATTCGCGTCGACCAGTGCGACGTTCGAAATATGCAGGGGCATCGTCTTCGCTTCCACGCCGCCCGTCGTACCCTTCATCGGGTTCGGCTTCACATGCTTCTTGACGAGGTTGATACCTTCAACCGTCACATGCTCTGCACCGACAGCCAGCACGACGCCGCGCTTGCCCTTGTCCTTGCCAGTGACGACGATGACTTCGTCACCTTTGCGAATCTTGTTCATCGCGACTCCTTACAGCACTTCCGGCGCAAGCGAAACGATCTTCATGAATCGTTCGCTACGCAGCTCACGCGTGACCGGCCCGAAAATACGGGTGCCGATCGGCTCGAGCTTGTTATTCAAAAGCACAGCGGCGTTGCCGTCGAACTTGATCAGCGAGCCGTCTTGACGGCGCACGCCCTTGGCGGTGCGGACCACCACGGCGTTGTAAATTTCGCCTTTCTTCACGCGCCCGCGCGGCGTTGCCTCTTTGACGCTCACCTTGATGATGTCGCCAATGCCGGCATAACGACGCTTCGAGCCGCCGAGCACCTTGATGCACAGGACTTCACGTGCACCCGTGTTGTCGGCTACTTCGAGCCGAGATTCGGTCTGGATCATGGTTTGTCTTTCCCAACTTAATCCGGATGCACCACCATGATGCATTCGGTCAGTCTTGGTCCCGTCAGCCAATCGGCTGCTTGGGTTGGAACAGCAGCGACGGCAAACGAAACCCGCCATCGCAATTCGGTGAATCTTTCGGACAGGCAGGCGCCAGTCCGCTTCCCCCACCAACTTCGCCCGCGACGGGGCTCCCATAAAGAGGGAAGACCAGGATTATAACAAATAATCCTGGTCACGCAAGCAAATACTTTGCGATTTCAAGCACTTCGCGGAGAAGTGCCTGTTACTGCCTACTGCGCTGCCCGCTTAGATGACGCGAGCTGCTTCGACGAGGCGCGACACCGTCCAGGCCTTCGTCTTCGACACAGGACGAGTTTCCTGGATTTCGACGAGATCGCCTTCGTTGTAGGTGTTCGCTTCATCGTGCGCGTGGTACTTCTTCGAACGCACGACATACTTGCCGTAGATCGGGTGCTTGACGCGGTGCTCGATCAGCACGGTGACGGTCTTGTCCATCTTGTTGCTGACGACCCGACCGACCAGCGTCCGCTTCAGCGAGGTTTTCACGCTATCGTTCATTTCTGGTTCGCCTTCTGAGTCATGACGGTCCGCACACGTGCGATGTCGCGACGAACCTTCTTCAGCTGGCTCGTGTTCGTGAGCTGCTGGGTCGCGAGTTGCATGCGCAGGCCGAATTGCGCCTTCAGCAGGTCCGCCAGCTCCTTGTTGAGCGCGGCCTGGTCTTTCTGGAGAAGTTCGGAAGCCTTCATATTTTCTCCTTAGGCGCCGAGCTGGCGCACGATGAACGCCGTCTTCAGCGGCAGCTTGGCTGCAGCCAGACGGAACGCTTCGCGTGCCAGTTCTTCGGTTACGCCGTCCATTTCATAGAGCATCTTGCCCGGCTGAATCTCGGCGACGTAGTACTCCGGGTTACCCTTACCGTTACCCATACGCACTTCGGCCGGCTTCTGCGAAATCGGCTTGTCCGGGAAGATCCGGATCCAGATGCGGCCGCCACGCTTGATGTGACGCGTCATTGCACGACGCGCCGCTTCAATCTGGCGTGCGGTCAGACGACCGCGACCGATAGCCTTCAGGCCGAATTCACCGAACGACACTGCGTTGCCGCGCGTCGCCTTGCCGGTGTTACGACCCTTCTGCTCTTTACGATACTTTCTGCGTTTCGGTTGCAGCATCGTTATTCTCCAGTCTTGCCGTCTTCGGGCTTGCCGGCGCCGCGGCGCGGTGCGCCACGACGAGCACCCGGAGCGCCGCCTTCGCCGTCACGGCGCGGACGACGGTCGCCCGGACGCGCATTGCGACGCGGACGCTTGTCTTCGGCTACTTCTTCCACCACCGGTGCGTCGTTGCGGCCGAGCGTGTCGCCCTTGTAAACCCACACCTTGACGCCGATGATCCCGTAGGTCGTCTTCGCTTCCGAGGTTGCGTAGTCGATATCGGCACGCAGCGTGTGAAGGGGCACGCGACCTTCGCGATACCACTCCGTACGAGCGATTTCGATACCGTTCAGACGGCCCGCGCTCATGATCTTGATGCCTTGGGCACCCAGACGCATCGCGTTCTGCATCGCACGCTTCATCGCGCGACGGAACATGATCCGGCGCTCGAGCTGTTGCGTGATCGAGTCAGCGATCAGCTGAGCATCGGTTTCCGGCTTGCGGATTTCTTCGATGTTGACGTGAACCGGAACGCCCATGCGGCGTTGCAGTTCCGTCTTCAGCTGCTCGATATCCTCGCCCTTCTTGCCGATGACCACACCCGGACGCGAGCTGTAAATCGTGATGCGCGCGTTCTTCGCCGGACGCTCGATGACGACCCGACCGACCGAAGCGTTCTTCAGCTTCTTCTTCAGGTATTCACGAACACCGATGTCTTCCTGCAGCATCGCCGCGAAATTGTTGTTGTTCGCGTACCAACGCGAAGCCCAATTGCGGCTGACAGCCAGGCGGAAGCCAGTCGGATGAATTTTCTGTCCCATCGTATGGCTCCTTAATTCCCGACCGTCACAGTGATGTGACAGGATTGCTTCTCGATGCGGTTACCGCGGCCCTTGGCGCGCGCGGTGAAACGCTTGAGCGATGCAGCCTTGTCGACGTAGATGCTCTTGATCTTGAGCTCGTCGATATCAGCGCCTTCGTTGTGCTCCGCATTCGCGATTGCCGACAGCACAACCTTCTTCACGATGCCAGCCGCCTTCTTCGGCGAGAACGTCAGAACGTTCAGCGCCTTGTCGACCGGCAAACCGCGGATCTGGTCAGCCACAAGGCGCGTTTTCTGCGCCGAGATGCGGGCACCGCGATGAATTGCTTTCACTTCCATCTTGATTGCCCCTTATTTCTTGGCCTTCTTGTCGGCTGCGTGACCCTTGAACGTACGGGTCAGTGCGAACTCGCCAAGCTTGTGGCCGACCATGTTTTCCGAGATGTACACCGGAACGTGTTGACGGCCGTTGTGAACAGCGATCGTCAGGCCGATGAAATCCGGCAGAATCGTCGAGCGACGCGACCAGGTCTTGATCGGCTTTTTGTCGCGCGAAGCTGCAGCCGCCTCAACTTTCTTCAGCAAATGGGCGTCGCAGAACGGACCTTTTTTAACAGAACGTGCCATTGCCTACTCCTTAACGCTTGTGACGGCGCTGGACGATCATCGTCGTCGTGCGCTTGTTGCTACGGGTGCGATAACCCTTAGCCGGCGTACCCCACGGGCTAACCGGATCGCGACCTGCAGCCGTCTTGCCCTCACCACCACCGTGCGGGTGATCAACCGGGTTCATCGCAACGCCACGCACCGTCGGGCGGATACCGCGCCAGCGGTTCGCGCCAGCCTTGCCGATCTGGCGCAGGCTATGCTCTTCGTTGCCGACTTCACCGATCGTTGCACGGCACTCGATGTGCACGCGGCGGATTTCGCCCGAACGCAGACGAACCTGCGCGTAGACGCCTTCACGTGCGAGCAGCATGGCCGACGTACCAGCCGAACGCGCCATTTGCGCGCCCTTGCCCGGCAGCATCTCGATGCAGTGGATCGTCGTACCGACCGGAATGTTGCGGATCGGCAGCGTGTTGCCTGCACGGATCGGCGCTTCCGAACCCGACATCAGCTGTTGGCCGACGGTCAGGCCCTTCGGGGCGATGATGTAGCGACGTTCGCCGTCTGCGTAGAGCACCAGCGCGATGTTCGCGCTACGGTTCGGGTCGTACTCGAGACGCTCGACCTTTGCCGGAATGCCATCCTTCGTGCGACGGAAATCGACGATACGGTAGTGCTGCTTGTGACCACCACCCTTGTGACGCGTGGTGATACGACCGTTGTTGTTACGGCCGGCGGTCGAGCTCTGCGAATCGAGCAGTGCCGCGAACGGCTTGCCCTGGTGCAGGTTCTTGTTGACCACCTTGACCATCGCGCGGCGACCCGGCGATGTCGGCTTAACTTTAACGATTGCCATGATTACTTGGCCTCCGCTTCAAAGTTGATTTCCTGGCCGGGCTTCAGGCAAACGTACGCCTTCTTCACGTCCTTGCGGCGGCCCATCGAACGGCCAAAGCGCTTCTGCTTGCCCTTCTGAACCAGCACGTTGACGGAATCAACTTCAACCTTGAACAGCAGCTCGACAGCCGCCTTCACTTCCTGCTTCGTGGCATCCGGTGCGACTTCGAACACGACTTGCTCGTTCTTGTCGGCAACCAGCGTCGCCTTTTCCGAGATCACCGGCGCGAGCAGGACCTGCATCAAACGATGATCGTTCTTGCGAATCTCGCTCATGACAGCAACTCCTCGATCTGGGCGACCGCAGCCTTCGTGACCAGCACTTTCTTGAAGTAGATCAGCGACAGCGGGTCAGCGTAGCGCGGCTCGACAATCGCCACGTGCGGCAGGTTGCGCGAAGCCAGGTACAGGTTCTCGTCGACCGTATCCGTAATGATCAGCACGGAGTCGAGACCCATGGTCTTGAATTTTTCGGCCAGCAGCTTGGTCTTCGGCGCTTCGAGGATGATGTCCTCGACGACCGACAGACGGCCTTCACGGGCCAGCTGCGAGAAGATCGAGCAGAGACCTGCGCGATGCATCTTCTTGTTGACCTTGTGCGAGAAGTTTTCTTCCGGCGAATTCGGGAAGATACGACCACCGCCACGCCACAACGGGCTCGACGACATACCGGCACGAGCGCGGCCCGTACCCTTCTGGCGCCACGGCTTCTTCGTCGTGTGCTTGACTTGCTCACGGTCCTTCTGTGCGCGGTTACCCTGGCGAGCATTCGCCTGGTAAGCGACGACGACCTGGTGGATCAGCGCTTCGTTGTAGTCACGACCGAACACGACGTCCGATGCGTTGACCACTGCACCTTCCTGACCATTTTCGTTCAGGAGCTTGAGTTCCATTATTTCGCCCCCTTGGTCTTGACGGCCGGCGTCACGAAGACCTTGCCGCCCTTCGCGCCCGGAATCGCACCCTTCACGAGCAGCAGCTTGCGCTCTGCGTCGATACGGGCGATTTCGAGGTTCTGCACCGTCACCGTCACGTCACCCATGTGACCCGTCATGCGTTTACCCGGGAAAACACGACCCGGATCCTGCGCCATACCGATCGAGCCCGGCACGTTGTGCGAGCGCGAGTTACCGTGCGTGGCACGGCCGGAGGAGAAGTTGTAACGCTTGATCGTACCGGCGTAGCCCTTACCGATCGACACGCCTTGCACGTCGACCTTCTGGCCCACTTCGAAAAGATCAGCACCGACCACGGCGCCATTCGACAGCTCAGCTGCCTTGGCCGCGTCAATGCGGAATTCCTTGAGGATTTCACCGGCTTCGACACCGGCTTTGGCGAGATGACCTGCCAGCGGCTTCGTCACGCGCGAGGCACGACGGGAGCCGAATGCAACCTGCACGGCCGTGTAGCCGTCGGTTTCAACAGTCTTGATCTGCGTCACGCGGTTGTCCGACACGTCCAGCACGGTGACGGGAATCGAATCCCCTTCCGCCGTGAAGATACGGGTCATGCCAACCTTGCGACCTACGAGTCCAAGGCTCATCATTTTCTCCATTCCCGACTGCGATTGGTCGGGGCTGATTTACAAAATGCCGGGCACGCAAGGCCCAACTTTTTTACGCGAATACGCGAAAAGCCAAGCATTATAGCCCGCCTCCGCGTTTTCCGCAAGCAATCAAAGACTTAGCGCCGCCCGGCAAGCCGATCGACGCCGGAAGCCTTACTGCAGCTTGATTTCCACGTCGACGCCAGCCGGCAGGTCGAGCTTCATCAGCGCGTCAACCGTCTTGTCGGTCGGATCGACGATGTCCATCAGGCGCTGGTGGGTACGGATTTCGAGCTGATCGCGCGACGTCTTGTTGACGTGCGGCGAACGCAGGATGTCAAAACGCTGAATGCGCGTCGGCAGCGGCACCGGGCCACGGACGATTGCGCCAGTCCGCTTCGCGGTATCGACGATCTCGGCAGCCGATTGATCGATCAGACGATAGTCGAATGCCTTCAGGCGAATGCGGATTTTCTGTTGCTGCATGACGATTCCTTGGAAAGAGCGAGGCGATGTTGCATCGCCGGACACTAAAAGAACGTGAAACTTGACGCCTGCGGGGAGCGAGACATCAGGTTCCGGACGGTACTTCCACTGCTAAGCCCGCGATTCTACACGAAATTCCGGCGCGTTGGTGCGAGTTTCTCGCCCCGCGCTTTCGCGTGACGGAAAAACAAAACCGGGTGCCAGCGCAAGCTGGACACCCGGTTTCGACGGTACGGACTGCATACCGCGGAATCGCGGACCCCGTCGGGATCCGCGGATCGTCGATATTACTCGATGATCTTGGCGACGACACCGGCGCCGACCGTACGGCCGCCTTCGCGGATTGCGAAGCGCAGACCTTCTTCCATCGCGATCGGAGCAATCAGCTTCACCGTGATCGACACGTTGTCGCCCGGCATCACCATTTCCTTGTCCTTCGGCAGCTCGATCGAGCCCGTCACGTCCGTCGTACGGAAGTAGAACTGCGGACGGTAGTTGTTGAAGAACGGCGTGTGACGGCCGCCTTCGTCCTTGCTCAGCACGTACACTTCAGCCGTGAAGTGCGTGTGCGGCGTGATCGAACCCGGCTTCGCCAGAACCTGGCCACGCTCCACGTCTTCACGCTTCGTGCCGCGCAGCAGGATACCAACGTTGTCGCCTGCTTGACCTTGGTCCAGCAGCTTGCGGAACATTTCAACGCCCGTGCAGGTCGTCTTCACCGTCGGCTTGATACCGACGATTTCGATTTCTTCGCCGACCTTCACGATGCCGCGCTCAACGCGACCCGTCACAACCGTACCGCGGCCCGAGATCGAGAACACGTCTTCCACCGGCATCAGGAACGCGCCGTCACCTGCACGCTCCGGCGTCGGGATGTACGTGTCCAGCGCGTCGGCCAGGCTCATGATCGCCACTTCGCCCAGCTCGCCCGTGTCGCCTTCCAGCGCCAGCTTGGCCGAACCCTTCACGATCGGCGTGTCGTCGCCCGGGAAGTCGTACTTCGACAGGAGTTCGCGAACTTCCATCTCGACCAGCTCGAGCAACTCAGCGTCGTCCACCATGTCGCACTTGTTCAGGAACACGATGATGTACGGAACGCCAACCTGACGTGCCAGCAGGATGTGCTCACGCGTCTGCGGCATCGGGCCGTCAGCTGCCGAGCAAACCAGGATCGCGCCGTCCATCTGCGCTGCGCCCGTGATCATGTTCTTCACATAGTCAGCGTGGCCCGGGCAGTCGACGTGTGCGTAGTGGCGGTTAGCCGTTTCGTACTCGACGTGTGCCGTGTTGATCGTGATGCCGCGCGCCTTTTCTTCCGGTGCCGCGTCGATCTGGTCGTATGCCTTCGCTTCGCCGCCGAACTTCTTCGTCAGAACCGTCGTGATCGCTGCCGTCAGCGTCGTCTTGCCGTGGTCAACGTGACCAATCGTACCAACGTTCACGTGCGGCTTGGTCCGCTCGAATTTACCTTTTGCCATGATTCTCTTCTTTCAAAAATTATCGATTGA
This sequence comes from Burkholderia sp. AU38729, assembly GCF_020419725.1. Lineage (NCBI taxonomy): Bacteria > Pseudomonadati > Pseudomonadota > Betaproteobacteria > Burkholderiales > Burkholderiaceae > Burkholderia > Burkholderia sp. AU38729. The sequence goes on from NZ_JAIZQO010000022.1 coordinate 24,438, forward strand.
GATAACGAATTACTTCGACTTCGCGCTGATGATCGCGTCAGCAACGTTGCGCGGAGCTTCAGCGTAGTGCTTGAACTCCATCGTGTACGTTGCACGACCTTGCGTCAGCGAACGCAGCGACGTCGAGTAACCGAACATTTCCGACAGCGGTACTTCGGCGCGCACGATCTTGCCGCCGCCAACCATGTCTTCCATGCCCTGGACGATACCGCGACGGCCCGACAGGTCGCCCATCACGTTGCCCATGTAGTCTTCCGGCGTCTCGACTTCGACAGCCATCATCGGCTCGAGGACGACCGGGTTCGCCTTGCGCATCGCTTCCTTGAACGCCATCGAACCGGCCATGCGGAACGCGTTTTCGTTCGAGTCAACGTCGTGGTACGAACCGAACGTCAGGTGAACCTTCACGTCGACGACCGGGAAGCCGGCCAGCACGCCCGACTTCAGCGTGTCCTGGATACCCTTGTCGACCGCCGGGATGTATTCACGCGGAATCACACCACCCTTGATCTCGTCGAAGAACTCGTAGCCCTTGCCTTGTTCGTTCGGCTCGAGCGTGATGACTGCGTGACCGTACTGGCCGCGACCACCCGACTGCTTGACGAACTTGCCGTCGACGTCCTTCGCCGTCGAACGGATCGTTTCGCGGTAGGCAACCTGCGGCTTGCCGACGGTTGCTTCCACGCCGAATTCACGCTTCATTCGGTCGACCAGAATTTCGAGGTGGAGCTCGCCCATGCCCGAAATGATGGTCTGGCCCGACTCTTCGTCGGTCTGCACGCGGAACGACGGATCTTCCTGAGCCAGACGGTTCAGCGCCAGGCCCATCTTTTCCTGGTCAGCCTTGGTCTTCGGCTCGACAGCCTGCGAAATCACCGGCTCCGGGAACACCATGCGCTCGAGAATGATCGGGTTCGCCGGATCGCACAGCGTGTCGCCCGTGGTCGCTTCCTTCAGGCCGACCGCAGCAGCGATGTCGCCTGCGCGAACTTCCTTGATTTCTTCGCGCTGGTTCGCGTGCATCTGCAGAATACGACCCAGACGTTCCTTCTTGTCCTTCGTCGAGTTCAGCAGCGTGTCGCCCGAATTCACCACGCCCGAGTACACGCGGAAGAAGATCAGCTGGCCGACGAACGGGTCGGTCATGATCTTGAACGCGAGTGCCGAGAACTTCTCGTCGTCCGACGCGCGGCGCTCTGCCGACTCGCCGTTTTCGAGTTCGCCCTTGACCGGCGGGATGTCGACAGGCGACGGCAGGAAGTCGATCACGGCGTCGAGCATACGCTGCACGCCCTTGTTCTTGAACGCGGTACCGCACAGCATCGGCTGGATTTCGCACGCGATCGTACGGTCACGCAGCGCCTTGACGATGTCGGCTTCCGGCAGGTCGCCTTCTTCCAGGTACTTGTTCATCAGGTCTTCGTTGGCTTCAGCAGCCACTTCGACCATCTTTTCACGCCATTCCTTGCAGGTCTCTGCGAGCTCGGCCGGGATGTCGACGTAGTCGAACTTCGTGCCTTGCGACGCTTCGTCCCAAATGATCGCCTTCATCTTGATCAGGTCGACGACGCCCTTGAAGTTCTCTTCCGCGCCGATCGGCACCACGACCGGAACCGGGTTCGCCTTCAGGCGCAGACGGAGCTGGTCGTAGACCTTGAAGAAGTTCGCGCCGGTACGGTCCATCTTGTTGACGAACGCGAGACGGGGCACCTTGTACTTGTTAGCCTGGCGCCACACCGTTTCCGACTGCGGCTGCACGCCGCCCACTGCGCAGTACACCATGCACGCGCCGTCGAGCACGCGCATCGAGCGCTCGACTTCAATCGTGAAGTCGACGTGGCCCGGGGTGTCGATGATGTTGATGCGGTGTTCCGGATAGTTGCCGCCCATGCCCTTCCAGAAGGCGGTGGTAGCAGCGGACGTGATCGTGATGCCACGCTCCTGTTCCTGCTCCATCCAGTCCATCGTAGCTGCGCCGTCGTGGACTTCACCGATCTTGTGGTTCACACCGGTGTAAAACAGAATGCGCTCGGTCGTCGTCGTTTTGCCGGCGTCGATGTGAGCGCTAATACCGATATTGCGGTAGCGCTCGATAGGAGTCTTGCGAGCCACTTTGATCCTCTACTGGGATGACACGATGCAGCCCTGCTGCATCATGCTTCAACACAAACGGGCGAGGCGCCTGAAAAGCGCACCCGCCCGGAATTTATTTCCGCTAAAAGCCCAGCCAGGCGCTTAGAAACGGAAATGCGAGAACGCGCGGTTGGCTTCTGCCATGCGGTGAACTTCGTCGCGCTTCTTCATCGCGCCGCCACGGCCTTCGGCCGCTTCGGAGAGTTCACCTGCCAGACGCAGGGCCATCGACTTCTCGCTACGCTTCTTCGCAGCCTCACGCAGCCAGCGCATCGCCAATGCCATACGACGCGACGGGCGCACTTCGACCGGAACTTGATAGTTGGCACCACCAACGCGACGGCTCTTCACTTCGACCACCGGCTTGACGTTGTTGAGCGCAACCGTGAACACTTCCAGCGGGTCCTTGCCACCCTTGGTCTGGATTTGTTCGAATGCGCCATAAACGATGCGCTCTGCGACCGACTTCTTGCCGGACAGCATCAGCATGTTCATGAACTTGGCTACATCAACGTTACCGAACTTCGGATCCGGCAACACTTCCCGCTTGGGGACTTCGCGACGACGCGGCATGATTCTTCCTTTACTTGTTCAGTTGGAGCTGGTTCCAGCTCCGCGGCCACCAACAAACCCGATCACATCTTCACGACTAACCAGCTTGGCCGGGTGACCACTTACTCGACAGCACCGGCAATCCGGCACTCCCGCCTTGACCGCCCTGTGGCGATCCCTGATCAAAAACTGCTTACTTGGCAGCCTTTGCACGCTTCGCGCCGTACTTCGAGCGCGCTTGCTTACGGTCCTTGACGCCCTGGGTATCCAGCGAGCCGCGAACCATGTGGTAACGCACACCCGGCAAGTCCTTCACACGGCCGCCGCGGATCAGCACAACCGAGTGTTCCTGCAGGTTGTGGCCTTCACCGCCGATGTACGAAATCACTTCGAAGCCGTTCGTCAGACGAACCTTGGCGACCTTACGGAGTGCCGAGTTCGGCTTCTTCGGCGTCGTCGTGTACACACGGGTGCACACGCCGCGACGCTGGGGGCAGTCCTGCAGGGCCGGGCTCTTGCTCTTCGTCGTTTCCGACTGACGGCCTTTGCGAACCAGTTGGTTGATGGTTGGCATTGTTTATTCCTGAAATTGAACAAAATCTGCGCATCGATTTCGGGCAAAGCGAGAATCGGCGCACAGTTGACTTCCGAACCGGCGAAACGGGTGCGAACCTTGGAACGCGACTCGGCCCACCGAATACCGGAACCCAGCATGATATTCCGGAAATGCCAACTAAGTCAACGGCTTGCGTGATTCGCCAGCCGGACGCTTGGTTTGCCGGAAGGGTCGGAACGCCTGTGTCAGGCCGACTCGACGACGTCGATGATCTCGTCGCCGAAGCGCTCGAGCTTGCGCACGCCCATGCCGGGGATATGGCGCAGGTCCTCGATCGACTCCGGCGCGTTGCGCGCGATCTCGGCAAGCGTCGCATCGTGGAAGATCACGTAGGCCGGCACGCCGTCCGTTTTCGCCGTTTCCGCACGCCAGGCGCGCAGCGCATCCCACCGTGCGCGCTCACGCGTGCCCATGCCGGCCGTCGGATCGACGCGCGTCCCGCTGCGGCTCGACGACTGGCGCGTGCGCTGCGGCTTCACGTAGCGGCGCAGCGTGACCTTCTCCTCGTTCTTCAGCACGGGCTTCGCGGCCTCGGTCAGCACGAGCGCGCCGAAGCCGCCATGATCGACGGCCAGGTAGCCGTACGCGACGAGCTGCCGGAAAATCGCCCGCCATTCGGGCTCCGACAGCGACGCGCCGATTCCGAACGTCGTGAGCTGATCGTGGCCGCGCTGCAACACCTTCTCGGTGCGCCCGCCGCGCAGGATCTCGATCAGGTGGCTCGAGCCGAAATTGAAACCGCTCGCGCGCTGCGCGCGGAACACGCAGGACAGCGCCATCTGCGCTTCACGCGTGGCGTCCCACGAAGCCGGCGGCTCGAGGCACGTGTCGCAGTTGCCGCACGGCTTGCTCTCCTCGCCGAAGTAGTTCAGCAGCCTCACGCGGCGGCACGAGATCGTCTCGCACAGCCCGAGCAGCGCGTCGAGCTTCGACGTCTGGACGCGCTTGTGCGCATCATCCGCATCGGACTCGTCGATCATCTTGCGCTGCTGGACGACGTCGCCGAGGCCGTACGCCATCCACGCATTCGCGGGCATCCCGTCGCGGCCGGCGCGGCCCGTCTCCTGGTAGTAGCCTTCGACGCTCTTCGGCAGGTCCAGGTGCGCGACGAAGCGCACGTCCGGCTTGTCGATGCCCATGCCGAACGCGATCGTCGCGCACATCACGATACCTTCCTCGCGCTGGAACATTTCCTGATGCTTCTGCCGCACCTCGAACTCCATCCCCGCGTGATACGGCAGCGCACGCACGCCCTGCGCCTTCAGCCATTCGGCCGTTTCCTCGACCTTGCGGCGCGACAGGCAATAGACGACGCCTGCATCGGTCGTACCGTCGGCATTCGTGTGCTCGGCGCGAATGAAATCGAGCAGTTGCGAACGCGCGTTGTCCTTTTCGACGATCCGGTAGCGGATGTTCGGGCGGTCGAAGCTCGACACGAACAGGCGCGCATCGTCGAGCGCGAGACGGTGGATGATCTCGTCGCGCGTGATCGCATCGGCCGTGGCGGTCAGCGCGATGCGCGGCACCGACGGAAACCGCTCGTGCAGCACCGACAGCTGGATATATTCCGGGCGGAAATCGTGCCCCCATTGCGACACGCAGTGCGCTTCGTCGATCGCGAACAGGCCGATCTTCGCGCGCTCGAGCAGATCGAGGAAACGCCCCGTCATCAGCCGTTCCGGCGCGACGTAGAGCAGATCGATTTCGCCCTCGCGCAGCGCGCGCTCGGTCGCCGCGGCCTCGGCGCCCGACAGCGTCGAATTCAGGTACGCGGCGCGCACCCCCACTTCGCTCAGCGCGGCGACCTGGTCCTGCATCAGCGCGATCAACGGCGACACGACGATGCCGGCGCCCTGCCCGGCTTCGCGGCGCAGCAACGCGGGAATCTGATAGCACAGCGACTTGCCGCCGCCGGTTGGCATCAGCACGAGGCAATCGCCGCCGCCGGCGACGTGCTCGACGATCTCGCCCTGCTGGCCGCGAAAGGCGGGGTAACCAAATACTTCGTCGAGGATTTCGAGGGCGCGGGACATGAATGAGGACAGGGACGGCTAAACGATGACCGCAATTTTAACAACCCGCTCGCGCGACGCGTGGCGAATCGTGCGGTTTGGCCGATCGGCCAGGGTTCGTTCGTGTGCATGACGGGCTGCGACAGCCGCGCGACAGGCCCGTCATGCGCATGAACGACAGACGAAAAAAAACCGCCCGGCATAACCGGGCGGTCTCGGTGACAGCAAGGTAAGGCAAGGCGGCTCGCGCCGCCCGCACTTACTCGGCTGCCGGGTGTTGCTGCGGCTCTTCTGCCGGCGCGCTCGGCGTGCCGAAGTCGAATGCCTCTTCCGCTGCGATCTGGTCGAAACGCTCGCGATCCGACGATTCCTTCGCCTTGCGCGCCTTGTGGAACGCGAGACCCGTACCGGCCGGAATCAGACGGCCGACGATCACGTTTTCCTTCAGGCCACGCAGATCGTCGCGCTTGCCCATGATCGCCGCTTCGGTCAGCACGCGGGTCGTTTCCTGGAACGATGCCGCGGAGATGAACGAGTCGGTCGACAGCGATGCCTTCGTGATACCGAGCAGCACGTTGTCGTACGAAGCCGGACGCTTGTCCTCGGCGATCATGCGATCGTTCTCGTCCAGCATGTCGGAACGCTCGACCTGTTCGCCCGGGATGAAGCGCGTATCACCGTTGTCGGTGATCTGCACACGACGCAGCATCTGGCGAACGATCACCTCGATGTGCTTGTCGTTGATCTTCACGCCCTGCAGACGATACACGTCCTGCACTTCGTCGACGATGTAGCGCGACAGCGCCTCGATACCCTGCAGACGCAGGATGTCGTGCGGATCGGCCGGACCGTCCACGATCATTTCGCCCTTGTTGACCACCTGGGCATCGTGAACCAGAACCTGCTTTTCCTTCGCGATCAGGAACTCGTGCTGATTGCCTTCGAGGTCCGTGATGACGAGACGCTGCTTGCCCTTCGTGTCCTTACCGAACGACGTCGTACCGGTGACTTCCGCGAGAATGCCGGCATCCTTCGGCGAACGCGCTTCGAACAGTTCCGCCACCCGCGGCAGACCGCCGGTAATGTCACGCGTCTTCTGCGCTTCCGTCGGGATACGTGCGAGCACTTCACCGACCTGCACCTGCTGACCATCCTTCACGGTGATCAGTGCGCCGACCTGGAAGCCGATCTGCACCGCGTGCTCCGTGCCCGGAATCTTCACTTCGTCGCCGTTCGCGTCGAGCAGCTTGACCTGCGGACGCACGCTCTTCGAAGCTTGCGAGCCACGACGCTTCACGTCGATCACGACCAGCGTCGACAGGCCGGTCACGTCGTCGATCTGCTTCGCGACGGTCACGCCTTCCTCGACGTTCTCGAACTTCACCGTACCACCGTACTCGGTGATGATCGGACGCGTCAGCGGATCCCACGTGGCGAGCTGCGTGCCTGCCTTGATCGTCGCACCGTCGAGCTGCAGCAGCGTCGCGCCGTACGGCACTTTGTGACGCTCGCGCTCGCGACCGAAATCGTCGGTGATCATCGCTTCGCCCGAACGGGAAATGACGATCTGCTCGCCCTTCGCGTTCGTGACGTAGCGCATCGTCGCCGTGAAGCGCACGATACCGTTGCTCTTCGCTTCGACCGACGAAGCCACTGCCGCACGCGATGCCGCACCACCGATGTGGAACGTACGCATCGTCAGCTGCGTGCCCGGCTCACCGATCGACTGTGCCGCGATCACGCCGACTGCTTCGCCGACGTTCACGAGCGAGCCGCGGCCGAGGTCACGGCCGTAGCAGGCCGCGCACAGGCCGTAGCGCGTTTCGCAGGTCAGCGGCGTGCGCACGCGCACTTCGTCGATGCCGAGGCGTTCGATTTCCTCGACCGCCGTTTCGTCGAGCAGCGTGCCCGATTCGTACACCGTTTCCTGCGTTTCCGGGTTCACGACGTCCGCCACCGCAACGCGGCCGAGGATACGGTCACGCAGCGCTTCGACGACTTCACCGCCTTCGACGAGTGCCTTCATCGCCACGCCGTTCGACGTGCCGCAATCGTCTTCCACCACGACCAGATCCTGCGTGACGTCGACGAGACGACGCGTCAGGTAACCCGAGTTCGCGGTCTTCAGTGCCGTATCAGCCAGACCCTTACGTGCACCGTGGGTCGAGATGAAGTACTGCAACACGTTCAGACCTTCGCGGAAGTTCGCGGTAATCGGCGTCTCGATAATCGAGCCGTCCGGCTTCGCCATCAGGCCTCGCATACCGGCCAGCTGACGAATCTGAACCGCCGAACCCCGGGCGCCCGAGTCGGCCATCATGTAGATCGAGTTGAACGATTCCTGGCGCGTTTCCTTGCCGTCGCGGTCCGTCACCGGCTCCGTCGACAGCTGCTCCATCATCGCCTTGCCGACCGCTTCCGACGTTGCCGACCAGATGTCGACCACGTTGTTGTAGCGTTCCTGCGCGGTGACGAGACCCGACATGTACTGGCGGTCGTACTCCTTCACCTTCTTCGCGGCGTCGCCGACGATCGTTTCCTTCTGCGGCGGCACGAGCATGTCGTCCACGCAAATCGAAATACCGGCACGCGTCGCGAGACGGAAACCCGACTGCATCAGCTGGTCGGCAAACACCACCGTCGCGCGCAGACCGCACTTGCGGAACGCCGTGTTGATCAGGCGCGAGATTTCCTTCTTCTTCAGCGGCTTGTTCAGCACCGAGAACGGCAGGCCGTGCGGCAGGATCTCCGACAGGATCGCGCGGCCGACGGTCGTCGCGTACAGCGAGATCTTCGGTACGAACGGCGGTGCGCCTTCCGACGTGTCTTCGTTGTGGACCATTTCGGTGATCCGCACGTTGACACGCGATGCCAGCTCGACTTCCTTGTTCTCGTACGCGCGGATCACTTCCGACACGCCCGTGAACGACAGGCCCTCGCCCTTGGCGTTGACCGCTTCGCGGGTCGCGTAGTACAGACCCAGCACGATATCCTGCGACGGCACGATCGACGGATCGCCGTTGGCCGGGAACAGCACGTTGTTCGACGCCAGCATCAGCGTACGCGCTTCCATCTGCGCTTCGAGCGACAGCGGCACGTGAACGGCCATCTGGTCACCGTCGAAGTCGGCGTTGAACGCCGCGCAGACGAGCGGGTGCAGCTGAATTGCCTTGCCTTCGATCAGCACCGGCTCGAACGCCTGGATACCGAGACGGTGCAGCGTCGGCGCACGGTTCAGCATCACCGGGTGCTCGCGGATCACCTCTTCGAGGATGTCCCACACCACCGGCGTCTGGTTCTCGACTTCCTTCTTCGCAGCCTTGATGGTCGTCGCGACACCCATCACTTCCAGCTTGTTGAAGATGAACGGCTTGAACAGCTCGAGCGCCATCAGCTTCGGCAGGCCGCACTGGTGCAGCTTCAGCGTCGGGCCGACCACGATGACCGAACGGCCCGAGTAGTCGACGCGCTTGCCCAGCAGGTTCTGACGGAAACGACCGCCCTTACCCTTGATCATGTCGGCGAGCGACTTCAGCGGACGCTTGTTCGCGCCCGTCATCGCCTTGCCGCGACGACCGTTGTCGAGCAGCGAGTCGACGGCTTCCTGCAGCATCCGCTTTTCGTTGCGGACGATGATTTCAGGTGCCTTCAGCTCGAGCAGACGCTTCAACCGGTTGTTACGGTTGATCACGCGGCGATACAGGTCGTTCAGGTCCGACGTCGCGAAACGGCCGCCGTCCAGCGGCACGAGCGGACGCAGTTCCGGCGGCAGCACCGGCAGCACTTCGAGGATCATCCACTCGGGCTTGATGCCCGAGCGCTGGAATGCCTCGAGGACCTTCAGGCGCTTCGCGTACTTCTTGATCTTCGCTTCCGAGCCGGTGTTCTTCAGCTCGGTGCGCAGCGTCTCGACCTGCTCGTCGATGTTGATCGCGCGCAGCAGTTCACGCACGCCCTCCGCGCCCATTTCGGCACGGAATTCGTCGCCGTATTCCTCGACCTTGTTGTAGTAATCCTCTTCGGTCATGATCTGCCGCGCCTTCAGCGGCGTCATGCCCGGTTCGATCACCACATAGGCTTCGAAGTACAGCACGCGTTCGATGTCGCGCAGCGTCATGTCGAGCACCATGCCCAGACGCGACGGCAGCGACTTCAGGAACCAGATGTGAGCGACCGGCGAGGCCAGCTCGATGTGGCCCATCCGTTCGCGACGCACCTTCGCCAGCGTCACTTCGACGCCGCACTTCTCGCAGATCACGCCGCGGTGCTTCAGACGCTTGTACTTGCCGCACAGGCACTCGTAGTCCTTGATCGGCCCGAAGATCTTCGCGCAGAAGAGACCATCGCGTTCCGGCTTGAACGTACGGTAGTTGATGGTCTCCGGCTTCTTCACTTCGCCGAACGACCACGAACGGATCTTGTCCGGCGAGGCCAGACCGATCTTGATCGCGTCGAAAACTTCTTCCTGTTGGACTTGCTTGAATAGATCGAGCAGAGCTTTCATTGCTTTCTCTCCGTAGTCCGATTAATTGCGGTCGAGATCGATATCGATACCGAGCGAGCGGATTTCCTTCACGAGCACGTTGAAGGATTCCGGCATGCCTGCATCGATCACGTGATCGCCCTTGACGAGGTTTTCGTACACCTTCGTCCGGCCGGTCACGTCGTCCGACTTCACCGTCAGCATTTCCTGCAGCACGTAGGACGCGCCGTACGCTTCGAGTGCCCACACTTCCATTTCACCGAAACGCTGGCCACCGAACTGCGCCTTACCACCCAGCGGCTGCTGCGTGACGAGCGAGTACGGGCCGGTCGAACGCGCGTGCATCTTGTCGTCGACCAAGTGGTGCAGCTTCAGGTAGTGCATGTAGCCGAGCGTCACGCGACGTTCGAACATTTCACCCGTGCGGCCGTCGTACAGACGGACCTGGTTCTTCGACGGGTTCATGCCGAGCTGTTCAGCGATGTCGTCCGGGAACGCGAGGTCGAGCATCTTGCCCATTTCTTCCTCGGTCGCACCGTCGAACACCGGCGTTGCGAACGGCACGCCTTCGCGCAGGTTCTTCGCGAGTTCGAGGATCTCTTCGTCGGTGAAGCTTTCCAGGTCTTCCTGGCGGCCCGAGTCGTTGTAGATCTTCGTCAGGAACACGCGCAGTTCCTCGATCTTCGCCTGACGCTGCAGCATTTCGCCGATACGCCAGCCGAGGCCCTTCGCGGCCCAGCCGAGGTGCACTTCCAGAACCTGACCCACGTTCATCCGCGACGGAACGCCCAGCGGGTTCAGCACGACGTCTGCCGGACGGCCATCGGCCATGTACGGCATGTCTTCGATCGGGACGATCTTCGACACGACACCCTTGTTACCGTGACGGCCTGCCATCTTGTCGCCAGGCTGCAGGCGACGCTTGACCGCGAGGTACACCTTGACCATCTTCAGCACGCCCGGCGGCAGTTCGTCGCCTTGCGTGAGCTTCTTGCGCTTCTCTTCGAACGCGAGGTCGAACTGGTGACGCTTTTCTTCGATCGAGTTCTTGATCGCTTCGAGCTGCGCCGCTGCTTCGTCGTCCGCGAGGCGGATGTCGAACCAGTGGTAGTGGTCGAGGTCTTCCAGGTAAGCCTGGTCGATCTTCGTGCCCTTCGCGAGCTTCTTCGGACCGCCGTTCGCGACCTTGCCCACGAGCATGCGTGCGAGACGCTGGAACGCGTCGCCTTCCACGATGCGCAGCTGGTCGTTCAGGTCGAGACGGTAACGCTTCAGTTCGTCGTCGATGATCTGTTGCGCACGCTTGTCGCGCTGGATGCCTTCACGCGTGAACACCTGTACGTCGATCACGGTGCCGCTCATGCCCGACGGCACGCGCAGCGACGTGTCCTTCACGTCGGAGGCCTTCTCGCCGAAGATCGCGCGCAGCAGCTTCTCTTCCGGCGTCAGCTGGGTCTCGCCCTTCGGCGTGACCTTGCCGACCAGCACGTCGCCTGCTTCGACTTCAGCACCGATGTACACGATGCCCGATTCGTCGAGACGGCCGAGCTGGACTTCCGCCAGATTCGAGATGTCGCGCGTGATTTCTTCCGGCCCGAGCTTCGTGTCGCGTGCAACGACGTTCAGCTCTTCGATGTGGATCGACGTGTAGCGATCGTCGGCCACGACCTTCTCCGAGATCAGGATCGAATCCTCGAAGTTGTAGCCGTTCCACGGCATGAACGCGATCAGCATGTTCTGGCCGAGCGCGAGCTCACCCAGGTCCGTCGAGGCGCCGTCGGCCAGCACGTCGCCGCGCGAGACCTTGTCGCCCATCTTCACGATCGGACGCTGGTTGATGTTCGTGTTCTGGTTCGAACGCGTGTACTTGATCAGGTTGTAGATGTCGACACCGACTTCACCTGCGACTGCTTCGTCGTCGTTCACGCGAATCACGATACGGCCTGCGTCGACATAGTCGACGACGCCGCCGCGGAACGCCTGAACCGTCGTACCCGAGTCGACCGCACAGGTGCGCTCGATGCCCGTACCGACGACCGGCTTTTCCGGACGCAGACACGGCACGGCCTGACGCTGCATGTTCGAACCCATCAGCGCACGGTTCGCGTCATCGTGCTCGAGGAACGGAATCAGCGAAGCTGCCACCGACACGATCTGCGACGGCGCGACGTCCATGTACTGGATACGGTCCGGCGTGACCATCATCGTTTCGCCGGCTTCCCGCGACGACACGAGTTCGTCGATCAGCTGGCCGTTCTCGTCGATCGCGGCGTTTGCCTGAGCGATCATGTAGCGGCCTTCTTCGATCGCCGACAGGTAATCGATCTGATCGGTCACCTTGCTGTCCACGACCTTGCGGTACGGCGTCTCGAGGAAGCCATACTCGTTCAGGTGCGCATACAGTGCGAGCGAGTTGATCAGGCCGATGTTCGGACCTTCCGGCGTTTCGATCGGGCACACGCGGCCATAGTGGGTCGGGTGCACGTCGCGGACTTCAAAGCCTGCGCGTTCGCGCGTCAGACCGCCCGGGCCCAGTGCGGAAACACGACGCTTGTGCGTGATTTCCGACAGCGGGTTGGTCTGGTCCATGAACTGCGACAGCTGCGACGAACCGAAGAACTCGCGGATCGCCGACGAAATCGGCTTCGAGTTGATCAGGTCGTGCGGCATCAGGTTTTCGCTTTCGGCTTGGCCGAGGCGTTCCTTGACCGCGCGCTCGACACGCACGAGACCTGCGCGGAACTGGTTTTCCGCCAGTTCGCCGACGCAACGCACACGACGGTTGCCGAGGTGGTCGATGTCGTCCACTTCGCCCTTGCCGTTGCGCAGCTCGACGAGGATCTTGATCGTCGCGAGGATGTCGTCGTCCTGCAGCGTCATCGGGCCGGTGATCTCGTCACGGCTGACGCGGCGGTTGAACTTCATACGGCCGACCTTCGACAGGTCGTACGCTTCTTCGCTGTAGAACAGACGGTTGAACAGTGCCTCGACCGCTTCTTCGGTCGGCGGCTCGCCCGGACGCATCATGCGGTAGATCGCGATGCGCGCGGCCGTCTTGTCGGTCGTTTCGTCGACACGCAGCGTCGACGAGATGTACGGGCCCTGGTCCAGATCGTTCGTGTAGAGCGTCTGGATGTCCTTGATGCCCGCTTCGCGCAGCTTCTCGAGCACGCTTTCCGTGACTTCGTCGTTCGCGCTCGCGATCACTTCGCCGGTGTCGCCGTCGACGACGTTCTTCGCCAGCACGCGGCCGAGCAGATAGTCTTCCGGCACCGAGATGAACTTGGTCTTCGCGGCTTCGAGGTCGCGAATGTGCTTCGCGTTGATCCGCTTGTCCTTCTGGACGATGACCTTGCCATCACGATCCGTGATGTCGAAGCGCGCGACTTCACCACGCAGGCGCTCGGGCACGAACTCGAGTTGCGCGCCTTCGTCCATCAGCGTGAAGTTGTCGAACACGAAGAAGTTCGCGAGGATCTGTTCCGGCGTGAGGCCGATGGCCTTCAGCAGGATCGTGACCGGCATCTTGCGGCGACGGTCGACGCGGAAGTACAGGATGTCCTTCGGATCGAATTCGAAGTCGAGCCACGAGCCGCGGTACGGAATGATCCGTGCCGAGAACAGCAGCTTGCCCGAGCTGTGCGTCTTGCCCTTGTCGTGTTCGAAGAACACGCCCGGCGAACGGTGCAGCTGCGAGACGATGACACGCTCGGTGCCGTTGATGACGAACGAGCCCGTCGGCGTCATGAGCGGAATTTCGCCCATGTACACTTCCTGCTCTTTCACTTCCTTGACGACCGGCTTGTTCGGCGATTCCTTGTCGAGAATGACAAGGCGGACCTTCGCGCGCAGCGCGGAGCAGTACGTCAGGCCGCGCTGCTGGCATTCCTTGATGTTGAATGCCGGCGCGGACAACGCATAGCTCACGAACTCGAGACGTGCGAAACCGTTGTGCGAAACAATGGGAAATACCGATGTGAACGCGGCCTGCAAACCTTCAGGCTTGCGTTGCGTGGCCGGCACATCGGCTTGCAGAAACGTGCTGAATGATTCAAGCTGGGTAGCCAGCAAGAAAGGAACTTGGTGAACGATGGGGCGCTTCGCGAAACTCTTGCGAATGCGCTTCTTCTCGGTGAAGGAATATTGCATACGATCTCCGAATCACGGCGGGTGCTATCGAGGCGGAATACCTGGACGTTTCAAACCCGAGTGTTCACCGACTGAGACCCGATGGCCGTCCGACGGCTTGAACGAGCCGAGAAGCTTGGTGGTTGGCCGCTACCAACCGCTGGCTGACGGCAGCGGATGCCTGTGTTGCCCGCTACCCGACCAAACTTGCCTTCTGCAGTCGCTTCAGAAGACAAAGAGAACCGCCATTCGTGATCAATGACAACGATCAGGCGGTTTTCTTTGGCTTCTGGGGCCAATTATTCGGGCTCCCGAATGAGTGCCAGAATAACGTCCCCACAAAGCACAAAAAGGCCGGCGGTGAAAATACCGCCAGCCTTCGCACAGCGCGCCGAAACTTACTTGACTTCGACCTTCGCGCCTGCTTCTTCCAGCTTCTTCTTGGCTTCTTCAGCAGCAGCCTTGTCGACGCCTTCCTTGACAGCCTTCGGTGCGCCGTCAACGACGTCCTTCGCTTCCTTCAGGCCCAGGCCCGTCAGTTCGCGAACTGCCTTGATGACTGCAACCTTGTTGCTGCCTGCTTCAGCCAGAACGACCGTGAATTCGGTCTTTTCTTCTGCTGCAGCAGCTGCGCCGCCGCCTGCCGGGCCAGCGACTGCCACTGCAGCTGCCGACACGCCAAACTTCTCTTCGAATGCCTTGACCAGTTCGTTCAGTTCCAGAACGGTCATCCCTTCGACTGCTGCCAGGATGTCTTCTTTTGCGATTGCCATTTGAAATACTCCTAAATTGAATTCGGATACAGCCAGCGATCAATGACGCTGATGCACGCTCGATTACGCAGCTTCCGCTTGCTTCTTCTCGGCCAGCGCGGCCAGAGCGCGCGCGAAGCCCGAAACAGGCGATTGCATAACGAACAGCAGCTTCGAGAGCAGTTCTTCGCGGCTCGGGATGCTTGCCAGCGCTTGCACGCCAGCCTTGTCCATCACCTTGCCATCGAACGAACCAGCCTTGATGACCAACTTGTCATTGCTCTTGCTGAAGTCGTTGACGACCTTAGCAGCAGCAATTGCATCTTCCGAGATGCCGTAGATCAACGGGCCAGTCATCTGCTCTGCCAGCGGAGCAAACGGGGTACCTTCAACAGCGCGACGCGCCAGCGTGTTCTTCAACACGCGCAGGTAAACCTGTTGCTCACGCGCTTTCGCGCGCAGCTTGGTCAGATCGCCAACCGCAATTCCACGATACTCAGCCAGCACAACGGTCTGGGCCTTCGCGACTTGCGCGGAAACCTCAGCGACGACGGCTTGCTTGTCTTCTCTATTAAGCGGCACGGTTAGCCTCCAGAAACGATACGTTCGGCGCGGCCGGCATGGCCGAAACCTCACGTACCTCGTTCAACAACGGCGTCCGACCTCGTTAGGAGTATTTCCACCTCACGCCGGGAATCGCTTCGCGGCCTGCGGCTTCACCACTGCAAAACTTTTTCGGGTTCGCCATCTGCGTTGGCTTGAATTAAGGGAACACCTGACTGCTGCGCCCCACCAACGGTCTTTGATAACCGGTTGCCCGCCCTACCGCACGAACAACCGCCCAAAGCCCATGTAGGCCGCTTCGCGAACGAAGCGGCCCGAATACTTGCTTACTGTGCTGCCAGCGTAGCCTGGTCCACACGCACGCCGACGCCCATCGTGCTCGACAGTGCGATCTTGCGCAGGTAGACGCCCTTGCTCGTTGCCGGCTTTGCCTTCTGCAGCGCTTCGATCAGTGCCGACAGGTTCGAACGCAGTGCGGTCGGTTCGAACGATGCACGGCCGATGGTCGCGTGGATGATACCGGCCTTGTCGACACGGAATTGCACCTGACCAGCCTTCGCGTTCTTGACGGCGGTTGCGACGTCCGGCGTGACCGTGCCGACCTTCGGGTTCGGCATCAGGCCGCGCGGGCCCAGGATCTGACCGAGCGTACCGACGATACGCATCGTGTCCGGCGAAGCGATCACGATGTCGAAGTCCATTTGGCCAGCCTTGATCTGCTCTGCCAGGTCTTCCATACCGACGATTTCCGCGCCTGCTGCACGCGCTTGCTCAGCCTTCTCGCCTTGCGCGAACACAGCAACGCGAACCGACTTGCCCGTACCTGCCGGCAGAACGACCGAACCACGAACGACTTGATCCGACTTCTTCGCATCGATGCCGAGCTGGACTGCGACGTCGATCGACTCGTCGAACTTCGCGCTCGCGCATTCCTTCACGAGGCTCAGTGCGTCTTCGATCGCGTACAGCTTCTGACGATCAACCTTGGCGGCAAATGCCTGACGGCGCTTGGAGATCTTAGCCATTTACACGCCCTCCACAGTGATGCCCATCGAGCGTGCGCTACCAGCGATGGTGCGAACGGCTGCGTCCAGATCAGCTGCCGTAAGGTCCGGCATCTTGGTCTTCGCGATTTCTTCAGCTTGAGCGCGCGTGATCGAACCGACCTTGTCGGTGTGCGGCTTGCTCGAGCCCTTGTCCACCTTCGCCGCCTTCTTGATCAGGACGGTCGCCGGCGGCGTCTTCATCACGAACGTGAAGCTCTTGTCAGCGAATGCCGTGATGACCACCGGCACCGGCAGACCCGGCTCCATGCCTTGAGTCTGCGCGTTGAACGCCTTGCAGAACTCCATGATGTTCAGGCCGCGCTGGCCCAGTGCCGGACCGACCGGCGGCGACGGGTTGGCTTTACCTGCAGGGATCTGCAGCTTGATAAAGCCGATAATCTTCTTTGCCATTTGTGAACCTCATTGGAACGCCGGAGAAGGCGTTCGGTGAGTGATAACGCGCTTTCGCCACTGGCTACTGACGCTCCTCAACGGCCATGACGCGGACCGTAAGCGCGAAGGTGGGCAGCCGAGGCTGCCCACCGAATCGGGATCAAACTTTTTCGACCTGGCCGAACTCGAGTTCGACTGGGGTGGATCGGCCAAAGATGGTGACCGACACACGCACGCGCGATTTTTCATAATTGACTTCTTCGACGGTGCCGTTGAAGTCCGTGAACGGGCCTTCCTTGACACGCACCATCTCGCCGACTTCGAACAGGGTCTTCGGGCGCGGCTTCTCAACGCCTTCCTGCATCTGCGACATGATCTTCTCGACTTCCTTCGGGGAAATCGGGGTCGGACGGTTGCGCGCACCGCCGACGAAACCGGTGACCTTCGCGGTGTTCTTCACGAGGTGCCACGTTTCGTCCGTCATCTCCATCTCAACCAGCACGTAGCCGGGGAAGAAACGACGCTCAGTCACTGCCTTGTGGCCGCCTTTGACTTCGACCACTTCTTCGGTCGGGACCAGGATCTGACCGAATTTGTCCTGCATGCCAGCACGTTCGATGCGCTCCTGAAGCGCACGCTGCACGCTCTTCTCCATACCGGAGTAGGCGTGCACGACGTACCAACGTTTTCCGCTCGGGGATGCCGGAGTATCGCTCATATCATTTCCAACCCAGAATCGCCGAGAAAATCACCCATTCGATCGATTTGTCACTCAACCAGAGGAAAATCGCCATCACGAGCACGAAACCGAACACGACGAGTGTGGTTTGCGTTGCTTCCTTGCGGGTGGGCCAAACGACCTTCCGGACTTCCTTGTACGAATCCTTGGCAAAGGCGATGAGACTCTTGCCAGGTGCGGACATCAGCCCGACGGCAACGCCGGCGATGATACCTACCGCCAACGCAGCACCGCGGACATACCATTGCTGATTGGCCAGCCAGAAGAAGCCCACGAATCCGGCCAAGACCAACAATACGCCCAGGGCCAGCATCAGCTTATCGCCGGAGGTATTTACAGTTTCGACGGATGGATTCGCCATAACACCTTAAAACAAATGCCACGTAGGACACGTGGCTATTTTTTTGGCAGGGGCAGAGGGAATCGAACCCCCAACCTTCGGTTTTGGAGACCGACGCTCTGCCAGTTGAGCTATACCCCTAAACCATGCTGGGGCTGGCTGTTGCCAGCCCCAAAACTGTCGATCAACGAATAACTGGCTTACTCGATGATCTTGGCGACGACACCGGCGCCGACCGTACGGCCGCCTTCGCGGATTGCGAAGCGCAGACCTTCTTCCATCGCGATCGGAGCAATCAGCTTCACCGTGATCGACACGTTGTCGCCCGGCATCACCATTTCCTTGTCCTTCGGCAGCTCGATCGAGCCCGTCACGTCCGTCGTACGGAAGTAGAACTGCGGACGGTAGTTGTTGAAGAACGGCGTGTGACGGCCGCCTTCGTCCTTGCTCAGCACGTACACTTCAGCCGTGAAGTGCGTGTGCGGCGTGATCGAACCCGGCTTCGCCAGAACCTGGCCACGCTCCACGTCTTCACGCTTCGTGCCGCGCAGCAGGATACCAACGTTGTCGCCTGCTTGACCTTGGTCCAGCAGCTTGCGGAACATTTCAACGCCCGTGCAGGTCGTCTTCACCGTCGGCTTGATACCGACGATTTCGATTTCTTCGCCGACCTTCACGATGCCGCGCTCAACGCGACCCGTCACAACCGTACCGCGGCCCGAGATCGAGAACACGTCTTCCACCGGCATCAGGAACGCGCCGTCAACTGCACGCTCCGGCGTCGGGATGTACGTGTCCAGCGCGTCGGCCAGGCTCATGATCGCCACTTCGCCCAGCTCGCCCGTGTCGCCTTCCAGCGCCAGCTTGGCCGAACCCTTCACGATCGGCGTGTCGTCGCCCGGGAAGTCGTACTTCGACAGGAGTTCGCGAACTTCCATCTCGACCAGCTCGAGCAACTCAGCGTCGTCCACCATGTCGCACTTGTTCAGGAACACGATGATGTACGGAACGCCAACCTGACGTGCCAGCAGGATGTGCTCACGCGTCTGCGGCATCGGGCCGTCAGCTGCCGAGCAAACCAGGATCGCGCCGTCCATCTGCGCTGCGCCCGTGATCATGTTCTTCACATAGTCAGCGTGGCCCGGGCAGTCGACGTGTGCGTAGTGGCGGTTAGCCGTTTCGTACTCGACGTGTGCCGTGTTGATCGTGATGCCGCGCGCCTTTTCTTCCGGTGCCGCGTCGATCTGGTCGTATGCCTTCGCTTCGCCGCCGAACTTCTTCGTCAGAACCGTCGTGATCGCTGCCGTCAGCGTCGTCTTGCCGTGGTCAACGTGACCAATCGTACCAACGTTCACGTGCGGCTTGGTCCGCTCAAATTTACCCTTGGCCATTTTCGACTCCCAGAAGGAATTTCACAGGTTGCGCCGCGCGCAAACAAGACACTGACTTTTTACTGCTGGTGCCCATGGGCAGGATCGAACTGCCGACCTCTCCCTTACCAAGGGAGTGCTCTACCACTGAGCCACATGGGCGCTTTACGCTTCAACTTCGCGGTCTGGAGCGGGTGAAGGGAATCGAACCCTCGTCGTAAGCTTGGAAGGCTTCTGCTCTACCATTGAGCTACACCCGCACGGGCCACAAACGATTCCTTACCGCTCACTGCGCTGATAATCTTGGTGGAGGAGGTTGGATTCGAACCAACGTAGGCGTAAGCCAACAGATTTACAGTCTGCCCCCTTTAGCCACTCGGGCACCCCTCCGTAGAGAACTGACGATTATGGGGGTGCATCGCACTTCTGTCAAGCGGATCCGGAAGATTATTTTTACTTTCTTCCCGACACCTGCCTGACCACCGATCTCCCGCCCTTGCCCGGCTAAGGCAAGCATGGGTACTGCTGATCAATGCCACATCTTCGTCAGACTCCGCCCTCAACGTCGATCTGCATCTACGCTGAAAACGAAAGACCGCCATCATACGACCTCTTACGCGCTCTGCCAAGCGGGTAAGCGAAAAATTTCCGCAAATTTCGTGCCGAGTGGATTCGCTGATATGCCCCCCGATATTTCAAGGGATATCGCTTCCAATCTCACCGGTTGTCTGACCGGACCTGCGGGGGGATGACGTGTCGAGGCTTTCGGGTGTTTTCCAGCAACTGCATCGGATCCTGCGGCCACGGCAACCGACAGGAAGTGGTGGGCGCGCCACCGACCCTAGCCGACTTCAGCCACGGCCGCGATACCATCGCAGGACAGCTGCCCGCCTCCGGTTCCGATCCTCATGCGCCTGCTTGCCCGTGCGATGACCTTCACGGCTTTGACCGCGCATGTCGCGGGTCCGTCGGATGCCTGGTGTCGATCGAGCACGATCACCAGGCTCCGCCATCAGGCACTGCCGACAGCCACGCCCCGGGACGCAGCGCGGCAGCTTCATTGCTCGTCGCATATGACCGACTGAAACCCGCGCTCGATGCCCGGTGCCTCGGTTCGGCACACGTCGGTTTCGTTGGGGCGTCCCGCTGAGCAAGATGCAATCGCCTATGCGTGGCTGCTCAACGATGCGTCCACGTACCTCGTCGGCGCAGGCGATAGTGCGTCAGAAGGTGAGTCCGGCGGCCCAGCCTGAAGCGACGCATTGCAGCCACTACTCGGCGATGATATGCGGTCCCGCCTCGGCCTGCCCGCGGGCTTGTCGACGCGATCTCGGCGAGCATTCTGCAATGTGCCGCCCACTCCTTCGCCATCATGCAAGCCGACCAACGTCAGCATCTGGTTGGCCTACCGCAGCGAATCCACGGCATACGCATGACATCCCGCATGCCCGGACGATGCCCGCATCGTGCAGCTGAACGCTAGTACCTGCGCAGGATTCGACGCCGGCGCGTTCTCCGCTCCGCATCCATCCGACGACGACGGAAAGCTGGCGTGCGACATCCAGTCTCCGACATCGATCGCTCGCTGCCCGGCGTTGGTCGTGCTAACCCGAAATCAAGGCAGGAACACGACCCGTCAGTTTTCGCCGGGCAATGGCTCCGCACTCCGGGATCCGAGTACCGCATGCACGGTGCGATCGACCGGCATCGACGCCGGCGGCAAGCACTTCGCGTTATGGGTAATGGGCGAGACTGCTTTGGCGGCACGGCCTATTCACTCATCGAAGAAATCGATGCGGTGCGAGACGGGCAGCCCGTGCTCGTCAAAAGGAACAGCGCGGATTTCTGATGCTATCGGGTCGACGAACTCGCGGACGCAGGTTCGCGCTAGCAGCGCCCATGTCCATCCGGTGGGTTACACGCGCCCGTTCCGTCGCTCAAGCCGACTTGAGCGAAGATGCAACCAATTGAGTCATAAACAACCCTGGATGGCTACACAGTGGGATTCACGGCACGATTCGACTTCGTCCGCTCGATGGGCATCAGCCACTCAGCGCGCGCAGCGAGAACGCGCCAAACGTCCGATAGAGGGCCCCGTTGCCCCGCATGTCGAGGGCTCGTTGTGGTGACCGGGGCCGCGAACATGCTTGATAGGCACGAAATTGCAATAGTGACTTTTGGCCGAGGATGAGCTCGATATGCCGCTGAACGATGCCCGATAATCGGCAATCGAGGAGTTGGCGATGCTCCACCGGGCCGCAGCCCGGCAACGCTCAAATCTGCCCTGAGCGGTAGCCAGATACGCGAGATGGAGTCGCTACTCGACCTGGCCGCAATCGTCGCGAGCAGCGGGAGGATGAATGTTTGAATGTGGGTTTCAGCCAACGCCAACTACCAGTGCGGGAGCAGCTCGATCGGTTTGATCTGTAGCGCGGCGCTGCGAGTTCTCGGGAACGGCAGGTGTCTGAATCGACGCATTCGGCGCCTGGATGTGGCTAGGCCACCACTCCGCGCCCCCCGTGCATTACCGCCGCGCCAATGCAAAAACCCCCGCCTTTCGGGCGGGGGTTTCTGGCTTAGGGAGCCTGACGATTACCTACTTTCACACGGGAATCCGCACTATCATCGGCGTAGAGTCGTTTCACGGTCCTGTTCGGGA